>JAPOVY010000058.1 GCA_026707905.1 Gammaproteobacteria bacterium
GGTCGGTCGAGAAAATCACGCCAAATCCTTTTTGCAGAAAATAGTTGACACAACTCCCGCCAGAGACTAGCTAGTCAGTTGTGCGTTTAAATTGGGTAAATTTTCCTAAGTAATCTCTTCAAGTTTCCAGATGTTCGCTTCACGACGACATCGCCGTCATAGAACGTCGCCACTGTAAATAACCCCATATCGCCATACCGATGTAGACCAAATACAGTGCCATGAAGCCCCATAGTTCGGTCAGCGCGTATAGTGTGACCGTTCCAACATTTACGACAAACCAAATAAACCAGTTTTCGATGTATTTACGCGCCGTATACCACATTGCAACGAGACTAAGCACCAGTATCGAGTTGTCGAGATAAATGTATTCGGCTTCTTCGAAATAGTTAGGCACGATCAAATCGAAGAAGTACGGTAAAAGCAAGATCGCTACAACACTAAGTGCGATCGCAATGAGCCATACGGTGCCCGGGGTAAGCGCAATGGGGAGTTCGGCTCTATGTTCCGTTCCAAATAACCAGTAGTACCAGCCATACAGGTTCATAGGTAGGAAGCCAATCAACGTTAGCGTGAGATAGCCGTATAGATTGTTGTGCCACATGACTGGCGCGCTCAGCACACAAAACAACACACCGAGCGGCCACGCCCAAACTTTTTCGTAAATCAGACACAAGACGACGAGAACACCGATTACGGTGCCCGTGTATTCCATGACCATCATCAGAATGTCGATTGATTCCACGTCGAAGCCTTACGTACCGAAATAAACTTGCGAATTCAAAAAACGGTGCGATTCTACGGAGTAATGGCGGTTCCGAATACGATGAGTAGGTGGGTTAGACCGCTTGACATCGAACCAGGTCACTGGAAGAAGCAACTACCGAGTAAGTACCTCAAACTTGCTGAACGCGGCGAGATCAACAAGGTTAAAAACCTTCTCGACGAACATCCTGAGTTCCTGAATAAGCGCGGTAGTCACGGTCGAACATTACTTTGGTCAGCCGTCCGTCGCGGTCGCATTGACCTGACGCGGTGGCTCTTGGATCAAGGTGCGGATGCAAACCTGACAGGTTGTATCAACAGTGAGAGTTTCGTCCAGCTCTCTCCGCTATCAGCATGTAGGTTCTATCGACGAGGCTCGATCTGCGAGCTACTCAAAACACACGGCGCTGAGGACGACCTTTTCCGATTGACTTACAGAGGAGATTTCGCTGCCGTACTTAGTCAGATTGAGCACGATCCATCGCTGTTACATGCGGAGGATCCACACGATGAAATCTACTACTCGCCGCTATTAGCGTTCGCAATCGTCGGCGGACAACTCGAAATGGCGAGGTCATTTGTCAGTCAAGGATTTGACGTCAGCACCTACAGCTTTCAACTGAT
The DNA here is from genome assembly GCA_026707905.1 of Gammaproteobacteria bacterium. Classification (GTDB taxonomy): domain Bacteria; phylum Pseudomonadota; class Gammaproteobacteria; order Pseudomonadales; family Azotimanducaceae; genus Bin55. Next base: position 1,390 of record JAPOVY010000058.1, read on the forward strand.
TTACATCGCGTCACATTTTGGTGTGGCTGAGATCCTCGATCTACTCTTTGCGAACGGCGCGTTTATTGAATCCGCAGACGCCGGACTCTGGTTGGCGAGCAACGACATGTCCATCTTACATCGTTTAATTGAGGAAGGCTTATCGCCAAATCAACGACCGAACGGCGATCTTACACCGTTGTTGTACGTATGCCGCGCGGACAAAGGAACTCGATTGGACAAACTTAAACTACTTCTCGAATTAGGCGCAGATGTATCAGCAACGTCCGACAATGGTCGTACCGCGCTTCATTACGCGACGATGTCCGGCAACTTCGAAGCATGTAAATTGCTTCTCGATGCGCGGGTAGATCCCCAAATGTCCGGACCTAACGTACCTCCTGCCGCGGATTTGGCTGAACAACGAGGCTTCAGCGAGATTGCGGCACTCATTCGCAGTCGTTCTTGATCGTGCGGTCGTCGATTACGTTAGGCTTTTGCGCTCTTCTATGTTTGTCTAGTGGTGGTATGACTACAGCTCAAGTCTCCGTCGATCTTGACATCGTCAATGAATCTGACTTCGGCGAACTCGCTGAACTGATGCGTTTTCTCCGGAGCGAACAGAAAGAGAGTCTATTCGTACCTGTCGCAAAGTTACAGCTTGCATATCTAGATCATGCAGCTTCACGTGCGGATAGTGCGAATCCGGAGCAAGCAGTTGAAATCCGGAGATTTGCACGAGGCGTAGCATTCAACATCGCGTCGTTCACATGGCCAGGTTGGGGAGATTCTCCCGATCCTATAAGCGAAGCACGTCAGGAGCTCGGCCTTTTAGCTGCAGAACGCGCAGTTCAACTAGCACTGAATATCGACGAGTTGACGCCAAATGCGCTCTGGATACTAGGTGCGCATCAGCTCAACGCTCGAGACTACGATGAAGCGATCAAGTCGTTCGAACGCGCAAAGGGGCTAGCGCGTAATGATTTTTACCGCGCAATGCATTCAGCTTGGCAACAACTGACTCACGCTGTCGCTGAAGGCGGCGATTCGAGTATTCGAGAACTGGACGCTGCCATCGCGGAACTACGTAAATTCGATGATGAAAACGCGGAATTCTTCGCTGACCAACTAAGCACTGCACGTCGCGTCTACATCGAAAATACAGAGCGTTAGTCGTCGACTTTCACTCGCGAGCGAACGCAGTGAAGTTCGAAACAGGTCAAATTACCGATCGAAACTATCAGCGTCTTAACCAACTCACTAATCTAGCTCGAATCGTTGCCAGAGGCAAAATAGTTCAGCTTTTGTCACGAAACCTTGCGACTTTCTCCTCGAATACGATTATTAATAGACTAAATTGAGTTTGCTACTCTTGAAGCGTCACATTTGGTTCCTCACTCTCATACTCACATCGCTATACGCGTTACAGACGGTTGGGAGCGAAACGGAGGATTCAGGATCTTCTCAACCCGAGATCGAGGAAGTTGTCGTTGTCGGCACACTTATTAAGCGGACGGAAGTATTCGAAGGTCGAGCGCCCGTGCAGGTACTTGACACGGAACTCTTGCGTTCGGTAGGCGCATCTCAACCGGTTGACATTCTGTCAAGCCTTACTTCGAATACAGGTTCCTACCTTGCTACACAACAGACCTACCTGCAAGGTGTTTCCCAATTTAGTCTAAGAGGGGTAGGGTTGTCTTCGACGCTGACGCTGATCAATGGTCGGCGCGCAGGATTAGCACCAGTATCTAACGACGTAGGTCAGAGCTTCTTCGACATTAACTCACTACCAGTGTTGATGATCGACAGAGTTGAGATTCTTCGCGACGGTGCATCTGCAACCTACGGCTCACAGGCAGTCGCTGGCGTTGCAAATATCGTCACGCGAAAAGACCTGAATGGAGTTGAAGTTGCCGGGGGTTACCGTGGTGCCCGTAACGATGCTTTCGACTTGAGCGTCGCCGGTGGTTTCGATTTGACCCGCGGCTATATCAATCTCTACGGAACATGGTATGAGCAAAACGAAAACTTCCGTACGGATTTCGAGTGGCTGAGCCCACGTGCAATTGACCCCAATCAGGATGGCGATATCGTGGAGGGCTCTTTCGACTCGGGGCGTGGTTCACCGGGTAGTTTCCGAAGGGCTCTAGCACGATCAAACGGTACCTTCGTACCTTTTCAAGTCGACGGATTGGATACGCCTCGCTTCCCAGACCCAAATTGCATACTTGGCGGTGGCTATCCAAGTGGCTCGCTCTGCCGCATGGACTTTTCCGATCAACGAACGATGATCGCAGCAGAGAAACGCGCGCAGTACTTTACCGATATCGAATTCAATCTGACCGACCAATTGACGCTCGTTTCCGAGGCGGGTTATTCCTTGAACGAAGTGAAGGATCGCGTGGGCAATATGTTGCTGTTCGCTGGAAACGTTGAACGAACCAACGAGTTTTTTGTACCGAGCAATCATCCTTTCAATTTCTGGACCGATCCCGATAACGACGGTATTCTCGAATATATCGCTCCTGAGGATTGGATCCCCGAAGAACACGAAGCCGTATCGGTTGGCTATTTCGGTCGCCCAATCGGCGCAGAAGCTTTCGGTCGCAATTCAGGTGACGAGCTACGTCAATTCGAAAATCTGCGGATATCCATCGGATTCCGTAACGACTTCTTGAACGGCTGGACGAGCGAAGCACACTTTACGCATGCGAGTTCCGATCTATCGGTAAGTTCTGAACGCCATTGGGAAGCTGCCGCATTCGCGAATGCAATCATCAATGGCACTTGGAATCCGTTCGGGACCCGCTTAGTCTCACCGAGCCTCGTCACACCTAAAACGCCAGAACACGACGGTTTGAATCCGTCGCTGACCGGAAAACGAGCAGCTAATGATCACGACGCGATGAAACAGTTCGAACGGGTGCGGATGGAACGAGCAAGAAGCGTCCAAAACGTCGGCGAGATCATGGCTTCAGGTGGCTTGTTCGAGGATCTCAAGCAGCCCATACAGTTGGCGGTGGGCGCACAATTCCGCGACCTAGACTACTCCTACCAACCAGACCCTTTGAATGAAGCGGGAACCGGACCTAGAGAACTACGAGAATTTCCACGCGAATCGGAACAGCGCGTCTGGGCAGTTTTCGCGGAAAGCCTTACGTACCTGGGTAGTCGCACAGAATTGCAACTTGCGGCTCGCCATGAGAGATACGATCAAGCAGGCAATACAACCGATCCGAAGATTGCGGCGCAGTTCTTCCTAAACGATTCTCTCTCGTTACGGTTCTCTTGGGGTACTTCGTTTCAGTCCCCTAGCGTGTTTCAAGTGGCAGGGAATAGGAGCGCTCGTACCCTCACCGACCCTTTTCGATTCGACGGGCAGGGGATTGGGCAATGCACCGTAGATGTCACCGGTGAGATCATAAACCGCGGTGATAACTTCAATTCAGTTACGCTACTACACGGCGCGGATCTTAAACCTCAATCCGCGCAATCAATGAATATTGGATCGTTAATACGTCCCAGCAATAGTATCGCTATTAGCCTCGACTACTGGTCGCTGGACTATCGCAATGTCATCGCGCAAGGTCGTAGTTTTCAGGCTATCGTGGACGATGACTGCCGCGACGATGGCCGACCAAATGACCCACGCATTCAGCGCGACTCGTCTGGACAACTGAGCATCGTCTCCACGACGTATCAGAATGTGGGCGCGGTAAGAGCGCAAGGTATCGACGCGAACACGTTCTACGACTTCAATTCGAGTGTTGGCGAATTTCGCGTTAGCGCCGATACCACGATACTGACTCGGTTTGACGTGAACTCCGCCGGCGAAGGTTTTATTGACCGACTCGGTAGTCGTAACGACACAAACGGCTTTGCGCCTACGCCAGCCGTGCGCGTCAATCTCGGACTTGCCTGGATTCGTCAGCAGCACTCAATGAACTTCGCAATGCGTTACATTGATTCATACAAGAACGATGAAGTCGCTACGCAACCGAAGATCGCCTCATGGAAAACGTTGGATGCTAACTACAGGTACGCGTTTGAACATGTGCTCAACGGTGAGGTATCCCTATCGCTCGGAGTCAGAAATCTGCTCGATGAGGATCCCCCGCCGCTCCCGACAGGACGCGCAGGGATTCATCGTTACAACCTGCGACCAGCATTTGACGGGTTTGTCCACGACATCAAAGGACGAACGGTTTACTTTCGTTTTCACTACCGACAGAGAGACTAGCACACAGAGAAACTAGCGGTCGATGAGCGTATTCAAATCGCACAATGCCGCCTAAAGTTCGTGCCAACGAAGTTAGAGTCGACCGTACAATTGAGCCGGAATCCAGTAAGCGTTAACCCGTAGGAGGGTCATAGAGTGGCTCACGATCTCGTAATACGAAACGGCACCATCGTCGATGGAACGGGTGCAGAACCTTACGTCGGGGATATCGCTATCGACGGCAAGTTCATTTCTGCCATCGGCGACGTAAG
>JAPOVY010000112.1 GCA_026707905.1 Gammaproteobacteria bacterium
TGTAGTGACGCTTCTAGCACTGAAGTTTACGACGACGTAACAAGGAGTTGTCCGTGACAGAAACTCAACCGACCACACTTGGCGACCTTAAGGCTTCCGGATATGAGTTTCAACCTGTAAAGCAAGAAATGCGTCGAAATCTCATCGGCAAACTACGTTTAGGAGATGAGCTATTTCCCGGCGTGATCGGATATGACGAGTCCGTTGTACCTCAGCTTGTCAATGGACTGTTGAGCTGTCAGGACCTGATTCTGTTAGGAGAACGTGGTCAGGCGAAGTCGAAGATCGTCCGGAGTCTTGGTTCGTTGCTCGACGAAGCGTTTCCCGTTCTCGCTGAAGCGGAGATTCCTGAGTCGCCGACCGCTCCGATCACAAAGATTGGAAAGGCGATTGTGGCAGATGAGGGAGACGATGCGTCCATTCGTTGGTTGGATCGAGAAGATCGCTACGCCGAAAAACTGGCAACGCCAGACATTACGATCGCGGATTTGCTTGGGGAAATCGATCCTGTCAAGATCGCGGAAGGTCGGTATCTAGCTGACGAGTCAACACTGCACTACGGCTTGATTCCGCGAGTGAATCACGGCATCTTTGCCATCAACGAGTTACCGGATCTTGCGGAGAGGATTCAGGTCGGCTTATTGAACATTCTTGAAGAACGCGATGTTCAAATCCGTGGGCACAAGATACGGTTGCCGTTGGATGTGTTTCTTGTGGTAACCGCCAATCCAGAAGACTATACGAATCGAGGTCGTTTGATAACGCCGCTGAAAGATCGGTTCGGCTCTCAGGTTCGAACGCATTACCCGCAGAGTGCAAGCGATGAACTTCGGATCGTGCATCAAGAAGCAACGCCTTTGGATCTGCAGGATCGCTCACTTGATGTGCCCGATTTCATGGGGAGGATCGCGGTTGAGATTACTCACTTAGCTAGGGATTCAGCAGACATCAATCAACGATCAGGTGTTTCGGTTCGCACATCGATTACTGTATACGAGACCCTGCTTGCCAATGCCTTCCGTCGCGCTCTACAACTCGACGAAAAAGTCGTAGTACCAAGAATCTCTGATCTCCAATACATCCTTGCGGCGCTCTATGGCAAGTTGGAGTTTGAGGTATTTGATGAGAGCGAGGAAGACGCAGTCGTTACGAAGTTGATCAATACAGCCGTAAAAAACGTTTGGGATCGCGTGTACGACTTAGACGAGATGGAAGCCGTGATGGAGTTTTTCGAGAACGTCGAATCGATCGAAGTCGGTGCCGACGTTCCGCTTGATGTCTATGCGTCCTGCGTTGCGTCGTCAGAAGCCTTGCGTGATACGTTAAAAAACTCTGCGCCAGAGTCTGCTTCTCTTGCATCCGAGCTCGAATTTCTGCTTGAGGGAATGTACCTTCATGACTTGGTGAGTAAAGAGTCGTACGCTCATCGCGAACGCTATATGGCTCGTGAATAGAGGTTCGTCATGCGTCTGATCCGATCTCGGCACAGGTATTTCGAATGGGACGGCACGAGTGCAGCTAAACTCGATGTAGATGAGGTCATGCAGCAACTAGCTGATGATCTGGCTGAATATGGCGACCTGTCGGATGCTCTGCGCCGATTGATGTCACGTGGTATTCGTCAGCCGCAGGGAGGTCAACGCCACGGTTTAAACCATATGTTGCGATCACTTCGTGAACATCAGAATGAGCAACTTCGGCGATTTGATCTTTCCAGCGTTATGAAGGACATCGAGAAGCAGCTTCGAGAGATCCTCGATTTGGAGCGTGGCGCAGTTCAGCGGATTCGCGATGAACTGAACGATGACGAGAACGACTTTACGAAAGATGCGCTTCGTGCGATTGCAGAAAAGAAAGAAGAGGAGCTGAACCAGCTGCCGCCGGACGCTCCCGGACGCATGCAGGCTCTGAAGGACTACGACTTTCTTGATCCGGAGGCACAGCGGAGATTCCAAGAGTTACTCAAGCAACTACGAGATGCGGTGACGGATTCGTTCTTCAAGGATCTGTCAAATCGCATCAACAACATGTCGCCGGAGGATATGCAGCGCCTCAAAGACATGATGAAAGCACTCAACGACATGTTGGTCAAAAAGATCGCGGGTGATGAAGACACTGGTTTTGACGAATTCATGAAGGAATTTGGCGATATGTTTGGTGATCAACCACCGGAGTCACTCGACGAATTGTTGCAGCAAATGCAACAACAAATGGCGGCTGCTCAATCCTTGCTCTGGTCGATGTCTAAGTCGCAGCGCGACCAGCTTGCTGACCTTTTAAACGATCGGTTTAACGACTCTGAACTCGACTCGGAGTTCAACAAGCTACGCAAGGAGCTTGAGTACCTGTTGCCACCGGGTAAGTCTTTCGGCTTTCGGGGTGAAGAAGAGCTTGACCTCGAGGCGGCACGTCGCCTCATGGAACAGATGCATGAGTTTGAGCGACTGAAGGAGCAGATTCTCTCAGCGGAACGATCGGGCGATCTCGAGCAAATTGACCGTGATTTGATACGAGAGATATTGGGCGACGAAGCGGAGGAGGAGCTTGTAGATCTTCAGCGCATTCGCGACATGCTGAAAGACTCGGGTCTCATCCGTCAAGTCAACGATAACGAGTGGGAGTTGACGCCCGTTGGAGCTCGAAAGCTTGGTTTTAAAGCACTTTCGGAAATATACGCAAGGTTGCGTCAGGCTCGATTAGGTTCGCATGCAATGCCTGAAGAAGGTCGTTTCGGCGATCGTCAGTCGGAGACGAAGGAGTACGAGTATGGCGATCCGTTGCACTTGGACTTGCCTAAGACAATCTACAACGCTATCGTCAGAAACGGACCTGGTACACCAGTAGACCTAAATGCTGATGACTTCGAAATCCATCGGTCCGAGCTCAGGTCTTCAACGCATACCGTTATGTGCTTGGATCTTTCAACATCGATGGCGATGCGCGGTGCGTTTCAGTCCGCAAAGAAAGTCGCACTCGCACTACAGCATTTAATCACTTCTCAATATCCGAACGATTCGTTTTACGTCATCGGTTTTGATGTCCTTGCTCGTGAGGTGAAACCCCACGAGCTACTTTATCTCCAATGGGACGAATACATGACCGGTACGAATATGGAACATGCTCTTCTCTTGTCAGAAAAGCTGTTGTCGCAACACAAGAGCGGCACTAAGCAGGTGATCCTAATCTCGGATGGTGAACCGACGGTTCATTTCGTGAACGGTCGAACTCAGTTCAACTACCCTCCGACTCGAGCAACTCTGCGCGCGACGTATCGAGCAGTCCAACGGTGTACGAAACGAGACATTTCGATCAACACATTCATGCTCGACGCAGGTGGCTATTTCGCACACTTCATTGACGAAGTGACCAAAATCAACGGCGGACGCGTCTTCTATACAAACCCGAGACGCCTAGGTGAATATGTGCTCGTGGACTACATTACAGGAAAGCGAAGCAAAATTCGTTAGTCGCCTCAATTTCGCAACGGACTGCGAAATTAAGTGTCACTGATACATCAAACGTAGCGCACGCGTCTAACGACGACATGCGTACCACGCGTTGCGTTCCCGTTACAGAGTACCGACATCGTTGCCGTAATGGTTATTGAGTCTTTGGAGGTCTGAACTCTACGTTAAGACTCAATCGAACGTCGGCGGTTCACGATCTGATACCGGGCGTGGTGGTAGTTCAAGTTCTACTCCACCAAGCGGCGCCATGTGTTTGCGTATTAGTACGGCTAGGTTGTCACTGCTCGGATTCTCTCCGACTGCGTCATGCAGAATCACTTTGATCTCTGCCTCTATCGATCGTCCGTTGAGTGTCGCCCGTTCTTCTAACCGCTTCTTCACGTCGTCATGAAGATGGTGGATCTTAATGCTCGCTACGTCAGTATCTCGTTTGCGCTTTCGTTCTAAGTTTAAAAGACGATCTCGATGAAATTGAAATTAAATCGTAAGCGTACTCAGACCTCAGTCGGTATCCTGGTTTCCATATCACGTGCACGTGCCAATACACTGACAGTAGAACAGTACGCCAACTGCGCTTGTAACTGTATTTTGGCGAAGGAGTAGCACTACCAAGTCAAGTAGTGACTTTATGCGCACTTTTCATCAAAGAGCGCTACTTGCTTTTAAAGGCGGCTTCATCCTGATATTTCGCTGATAGCAACAAATCGTTGCTGGAATGAATTGCATTTTCTAACCTCTGCTGCTTCGTGATTACTGCTGCATGCCGAGGCGTCTCCCTGTAGAAGCGCGTCGCATACAGTACGGTTTCGAGAAACACGATGGATACCCAAAAAGACGAAAGTGCGGTCAGTGTGATGCACCGATTAGGCGTTACATTCCGTGTTTTGCCACGAGTGCTCGCGTTTGCATGGCAAGCGAAGCCAATTACGCTGTTGAATACGAGCTTGTTTAACGTGGTGATTGCTCTGATTCCAGCGGGAATCATTTGGATGACGAAGCTGATCGTCGACGGTGTTGTCGAAACGACGACTGGTGAGGGGGATTGGTACACGTTAATCCCGTTCGCGCTTGCTGTCTTCGCACTATGGATGATCCAAAGCGTGTGCGGATCGGTTGTCGACCAAGTCAAGCTTGTACTATCGGAGCCGCTCGGATTCTTGGCTCAGGAACGTCTCGCCGAAAAACCGCGAGTCTGGATTTAGCTTTCTTTGATTCGCCAGAACTACAGGATCGGCTTCATCGAGGTAGTGGAGAGTTTTGGCGGCTTGGTCATATCACACTTGCATCGATCCAGTTACCATGTGCGATTCTGGGCATGTGCGCCACATTTGGATTGTTGGCGACGATCCATCCTCTCGCCGTTGTAGTCGTCTTGGTCATGGTTTCGCCGAGAGTATTTATGGAGGGACGCGTCGCAAATCGTGAATTTACTTATCTCTAAAAATTCACTCGACAGGAACGATTGCTTAACTACATGTCGTCATTGTTGACGTCTCGATATAGTGCGAAGGAAATCCGCGCTGTCCCTATGATCAAACCACTACTTAAGCGATTTCGCAATCACGCAAGCGTTTTGACGGGTGTCCACAAGCGGAATTTCGAAGAGCATGTGAAGCATGATGTTCTGTTTGATCTGGTCGCGCTTAGTGGCGTTGCGGGTGTTTGGCTGTACGGTATTCAACAAGCGGCCACCTCCCAGATTACGTTAGGTGACCTCGCCTTGGTGATGCAAGTCTCGCAACAAGCGCAAGGACAGTTAAAAGGGTTAATTTCCGCACTTGGGCACATATATAGCAATTCGCTGTTCATTAGTCGTTTTTTCGAGATGCTTCGATTGCCCCAACGACGATCGAAGGAGCGCTTCGCCAGATGAAAAAACCGACTAGACGATTTATTCTCACCGACAAGATTTCATTTCGATCGGTGTCGTTTAAGTACCCAGGCTCGATGAATCTAGCTCTAGACGAAGTGTCGTTTGATATTCCGGTTGGAAAACGTGTAGCGGTCGTCGGCAAGAATGGTGCGGGGAAGTCGACCCTCGCTAAACTGCTTTGCAGGTTGTACGATCCTACGGCTGGTTCGGTATTGCTTGACGGTACTGATTTCAGGAATTTCGATCCCTCCACGCTTCGTCGTAACATCGGCGTCACGTTTCAAGATTTCCTGAAATTAGACATGACCGTAGCTGAGAACATCAATCTTGACTTTGCGGAGCGGAACGAAGACCTGGAACGGATCGCGCGAGCAGGAGAAGCAACGGGTGTTGGTGATTTCGTTGAGAAACTAGACCAAGGTTATGGGACAGCGTTAGGTCAATCTATAGACGACGAGACCGATCTTTCAGGTGGCCAATGGCAGGCACTAGCGATCGCTCGTGCTTACGTGAATGAACCCGCCGTGCTTGTTCTAGATGAGCCTACTTCCGCATTGGACGCGCTCGCGGAAGGCGAACTGTTCGAGCGGATTGCGTCAGTGAACGAGGGTAGAACCGTCGTATTCATCTCACATCGATTTTCAACGGTCCGTGTAGCGGACATCATCGTGGTTCTAGACGAAGGACGTGTCGTCGAATTAGGCAGCTATGTTGAACTAATGTCCAATCGAGGACTTTACGAGTCGATGTTCTCGACGCAAGCCGCACGATACACGGGTGAACATGCGAGGAGTCTCTCTACCTGATACGTAAATATGACACGTGCGGCCTTCCCGAAAATCAATACGTGTCGTGTCAAGATAGCGTATGCCGTCAGTAGGAACGTGGGAGTTCTAGTACATGCTCCGTGACGTAGTTGAGCACCATTTCCTGAGAGATTGGTGCAATTCGCATTAGCCTAGCTTCGCGCCAATACCGTTCAACATGAAACTCTTTTGCGTAGCCAAAACCCCCATGCGTTTGCACCGCTTGATCCGCCGCCTGAAAACAAGCGTCGGCCGCTAGCCATTTAGCCATATTCGCTTCGGCACCGCACGGTAATCCCTGATCGAGTAACCAGGACGCCTTACGAATCATTAATTCTGCGGCATCGAGGCGCATCCGAGCTTCGCCGAGCGGGAACGAAACACCTTGATTTTGTCCGATAGGTCTACCAAAGACCACGCGTTCATTCGCGTAGTTAACAGCACGACGTATCGCTGCTCGTCCTATGCCGAGGGCTTCGGAAGCGACGAGAATTCGTTCCGCGTTGAGACCGTCAAGGATATGTCGAAATCCTTTCCCTTCCTCACCCACACGATCGCTCACATGAACAGGTAGGTTGTCGTATACGACCTCACAGGTCGCTACTGCGTTTCGACCTAGTTTAGGGATTGGTGAGATCGAAACTTCGGGTCGCTGCAGTTCGGCGAATAACAATGTCATGCCCTCAGATCGACGCTGGACTTTCTCTTTGCTCTTGGTTCTCGTAAGTAGTAAAACGCGTTCAGAATCAAGAGCTTTCGTTGTCCAAACTTTTCGACCTTTGACGATGTAGTGATCGCCGTCGAGCGTAGCCGTCGTTGTGATTGACGTTGTGTCGGTGCCGGCGTCAGGTTCGGTAACACCGAACGCCACGTGAAGGTCGCCGTTGGCTACACGTGGAAGATACTTCTGTTTCATCTCTTCCGATCCGTATTTCACGACCGGATGCATTCCAAAGATTGAAAGGTGTATACCGCTCGCTCCGTTCATCGCGGCGCCAGATGCTGATACCTCTTCGAGAATGATCGATGCTTCGGTGATGCCCTTTCCGCTACCACCGTACTCTTCAGGTATTGCGATCCCGATCCAGCCACCGTGAGCGAGTGCGTTATAGAAGTCCCAAGGAAACGTATGTTCTTCGTCGCATTTTGCCCAGTATTCATCAGGAAAATCAGTACAGATTCGTCGAATCGCGTCGCGGATCATGTCTTGTTCTTCAGTTAGCGCAAAGTCCATGGATCAAAATATGAAGATACGAATGGTGGTAAGGGTACGCTTAGGTGGCAGGCAAGTTCTATGAAGAGCTCGATATCGGGATGGAATTCCATCACGAGCCTAGCCGAACGGTGACTGAAACGGATAACCTGTTGTTTACCGCATTGACCTTAAATCCGCAACCATTGCATCTGGACGCAGAATTCGCGAAAGACTCAATCCATGGCCAGATATTGGTCAACAGCATATTCACGTTAGGTTTAGTCGTCGGCTTATCCGTGGGCGATACAACCTTAGGCACAACCCTGGGCAATCTAGGGTTTGACAAGACCACATTTCCGAATCCGGTATTTATCGGTGACACCATCACAGTTTCCACAAAAGTGATCGCCAAGCGTGAAAGTAGAACCAAACCAGATCGTGGCATCGTGACGTTTGAACATCGCGGGGTCAACCAGCGTGATGAAATCGTTTGCCTTTGCGAACGTGGCGCCATGATGCAGCGTAAAGCATGAGAAACCCTGATCCGATCCGCGCGAGGCGTTCCGTGCACTTTGTACCTGGTCCGAGCGAGAAAATGCTGACAAAATCGCTCGAAAGCGAAGCGGATACGTTGGTGATTGATCTTGAAGACGCTGTTGCTCCGGACGATAAAGCAGCTGCTCGTGTCGTCATTTCCGATTGGCTCGCAAGTGTTGATTTCGGTAGAAAAGAAGTCGCGATACGAATCAACGCGCTTGATACACCTTGGGGTCTAGACGATTTAGATGCGACTATGACAACATTGCCTCCCCATCTATACATGATCCCCAAAGCTGAACGTCTGACCGATTTACAGCTTCTGGATACACTGATAGCGAACCACGAAATGCGGCAGTTAATAAAGAGCGCACGCGTCGGTCTGCTGCTCATTGGGAGTGAGACGCCCCTTAGCGTGGGGAACTTACAGATTCTCGCTAGCGAACCACGTGTTCAGGCACTGACGTGGGGTGCCGAAGACCTTGCGACAGCGATCGGTGCGACGGAAAATCGCAATTCGAGTGGGCAATATCTCGGTTTGTTTGCGTCGTGTGGTTACCGAACGTTGTTGGCAGCAAGATCGAATGGGATTCAGCCGATTGACTCAGTATTCGTGCAGTTGGATGACGAATCTGCGTTGCGGGAGGAGTCCGAAAATTCGCGAAAAATCGGGTTTACTGGAAAATTGACGATTCATCCCAGTCAAATCCCCGTAGTCAACGACGCATTCACACCAAATCGAGATGAAATTAAAAAGGCACATCGGTTGATCGAAGCGTTCGACGAAGCGCGTCAGGAAGGTCGCAACGCCTTCCGGTTTGAGGGGCAAATGGTTGACGCGCCGCACTTGTCGCAAGCAAGAGACCTGCTCAATCGCGTCGAACAGATAGGAGAAACATGAACTTAGAACTCAATACCGATCGTATGCTCGCACACATTGAAGGCTCGATCGGGTACATGACTTTTAACAATCCGCCACGACACAATGCGTTATCACTCGAAATGTGGGCAGGTATTGCTGACATCATCGAGCACTTCGAAGCAAATCCTGAAATTCGAGTCGTGGTCATGAGCGGCGCTGGTGGTAAAGCGTTCGTGTCTGGCGCCGACATCAGCGAGTTCAACAAGGTACGTGGCAATGCTGCACAAGCTGAAACCTATGGTCAGGCATCTGCACGAGGTTCTCGGGCGCTGACCACCATGACGAAACCGCTCATCGCCAAGATCATCGGTTATTGCATTGGTGGTGGTTTGGCGACTGCTTTGCAGGCCGATGTGAGATTCGCGACGCCCGATAGCACGTTCGGTATACCGGCGGCCAAACTAGGGCTGGGATACGACTATGAAGGATTAGCGAAACTCTCTCGAATTTGTGGACCAGCAAGGGCGAGAGACATTCTTTTTTCAGCTCGTTTTTTGACGACGGAAGAAGCCTACGATGCAGGGATCGTGCAGTTTGTCGTAGAACGCGACGAGATCGACGCTGAAGTACAAGCGTACTGTGAGCGGATAGGGGCAAACGCTCCCCTCACGATTAAAGCCGCAAAAGCTGCCGTGAACGCGTACGAAAAAGGAGGAGATTTGGATGAGATCAAGGCGGTCAGAGCGCTTGTCCGCGATTGTTTTGATTCATCTGATTACAAGGAAGGTCGTAATGCGTTCGCGGAAAAACGCCGACCGAATTTCTCCGGTAGCTAGAGTCTGCGCTCCATGGATAAACCTAATGTCGTGACAGCCTGTGTATTGATCATTGGTAATGAAATCCTTTCTGGACGAACTCAGGATTTGAACCTTCAATATATCGCAGAGACGTTAGGGGAACAGGGCGTGACGGTTCAGGAAGCACGCGTTATTCCCGATGATCACGACGTCATCGTAGACGCGGTCAATTACGCGCGAGTGACCTACGACTACGTACTCACGACTGGAGGTATCGGTCCGACGCACGACGACATCACGGCAGAATGCATCGCTGCGGCATTTGGTGTACCGCTAATTAACCATCCAGAGATTGAGAATCGGATTCGTGCACGTGCAGCGCCTCCAGACGTGATGGCGAGTCGGTTACTTATGGCGAGAGTGCCGGCCGGCGCGACGTTAATCGAAAACTCGACGGGCGGACCTCAGGGTTTCTCGATGAACAACGTACACGTGATGGCAGGTATCCCTGCGGTATTGCAGGCGATGCTGCCGAATATCGAGTTCAACGGTGGCGACACGGTTAAATCACGGTCCGTAAGGGCGTTTATGGGTGAAAGCGAAATCGCTACGCAGCTTGGTGAACTGCAAAGGCAGGCGCCAAGTGTCGATATCGGAAGTTATCCGTTTCACCGTGACGGAATTTATGGAACGACTCTCGTGGTTCGAGGTACGAAGCTCGATGAAGTGGAAGCAACCGTCGAGGAAATTCGGGGGATCATTCGAAGTCGCGGTTCAGAACCGGGCGAAGTGAACGAAGGCGATGGCGCGTAACGCGTGCTCAAGTGAAGAAAGGAAGAAGGACTAGATCGTGAAGCTTGAAGGAAAGAAGGCCATTGTGCTTGGTGGCACGTCGGGCATTGGACTAGCTGCCACCCAGCAGTTGGACGCTGCCGGTGTTACTGTCGTCGCAGGCAGTCGAAATCCGGACCATATCAAAGTGGCAAAAGCGACGACTTCAGAGCGAGTCAGCTACCGGGAGATTGACGTATTAGATCGAGATGGTCTGGCGAGCTTATTCCGTGAAGAAGCACCTTACGACTTCCTAGTCAATTGTGCGACCGGAGGCGAGAGAGCGTCTGGACCCTTCTTACAAATGGATTTGGATGGCTTTCAGGGCTCGTTTCGAAAACTCTGGGGCTATACCAATTCAGTACGGTTCGGGACGGAGTATCTCCCTGAGGATGGCGCGATCGTTCTAGTTAGCGGATTCCCAGCTCGCAAGTCCAACCCGGGTTCATCTGCGATCTCTACGGTCGGCAACGCGGTCGAGGGATTTGTACGAGCCATTGCGCCCGAAATCGCGCCGCGTCGTATCAATGTCGTGTGTCCTGGCGTCATCGATACACCCATGTTCGCACAAACCGGAGAAGCACGTCAGCAGTTTTTAACGCAAGCAACCCAGCGAATGCTCATACCTCGGGCTGGTACTGCTGACGAAGTCGCATCCGCCATACTCTTTTGCTTGGAAAACGGGTACATGACGGGAGGTACGATAGATGTTGAAGGGGGCGCCTTGTTACCGTAACGCGTAAGATGCGTAGCGTCAGTAATGCGCGTCTAGTCGAGGCAGAAGTAGAGCTTTTTACGGCTCCTAGCGTTAAATAGCCAGATGACTGACATAGCCAACCCGAAAGCAACGATCAAGCGATGGACTCAAGAGTCAGATCGGAGCACGATTGACTGGACGCTTTTTGGGATTGCGGTTGCGACGATATTGGCGGCGTGCATTCCAATGTTGCTCTATCGGGACGCGGCGATTGACCTTACCTCACGGGTTTATAGCTGGCTCACACAGGACTTCGGTCTGTTGTATCAATGGGCTGCAATTGGCTGTTTCATCGTGTTGGCCGTCATTGCATTCGGAAAGTACGGCAAAGTTCGTTTAGGCGGAGACGACATGCCGCGCGAATATTCAACCGTCGCGTGGATGGGCATGCTGTTTTGCAGCGGAATCGGCGCGGGATTGCTGTATTGGACGCCGATTGAATGGGCTTATTACCTTGATACCCCACCGCTTGGTGTCGGTAGAGACAGTCCGATGGCGGTCGAATTAGCGGCAACCTACGGAATATTCCATTGGGGTTTTTCTGCTTGGGCGATCTACGCGTTGCCAGCTGTCGCGATAGCAGTACCTTATTACCAACGAAAGATCCCGTATTTAAGACTTTCGACCGGACTTTGCGGGATTGCGGGTGACGATATTGCCACTCGACCTGTCGGTCGTTTAGTTGACTTCTGCTTCATCATCGCGATGGTCGCCGGTACGGGTACATCACTCGGACTAGCGACACCTGCTATTGCAGCTTCGATTAGTTCGCTCTTCGGGGTTGAAAGTGGATTGGCTTTAGACGCAGCTGTCGCACTAATCGCCATGTCACTGTTCGCTTTGAGTGTCTACTTAGGGCTGGATGCCGGTATCAAACGCCTTAGCATGATCAATCTGGGACTCGGTCTAGTTTTCGTGCTTTTCATCCTTGCAGTCGGACCGACGGTGTTCATTCTGGAGACAGGGAGTAACAGTCTGGGCTTGTTAGTTCAAGATTTCGTGCGGATGAATACTTGGACTGATCCAGCGACGAATGCAGGTTTTGTCGAAGACTGGACGATTTTCTATTGGGCTTGGTGGTTGGCCTATGCGCCATTTATGGGGATATTCGTCTCGAGAATTTCTCGAGGTCGTACATTGCGTGAGGTCATCGTAGGGATGATCGGACTCGGAACGCTCGGGTGTGCCGTGTTCTTCATCGTGATTGGTAATACCGCCATGTGGTACGAGCTGAACGATGTCGTTGCGTTAAAAAACATGATCTTGGGTGGCGAAGCAGACATTGCCATTGCGACCTTTATTGAAACGCTCCCAGTTCAACCGATTCCGTTGCTCGTCTACCTAGTACTCGCCTTCATATTCATAGCGACAACCTACGATTCGGCGAGTTACGTAATCGCAAGCATGGCAACGCGAAGGTTGAAGGCAGGCGATCATCCAGTGCGGTGGCATCGTGTGTTTTGGGCACTCATGCTTATCGTTCTACCGATCACGCTGATGTATATGAACGATCTAACCGCTGTTAAAAATGCGTCCATCATCGCGTCGCTACCTTTACTGGTGATTTTCGTATTGATTACGATCGCGTTGTTCAGAGAACTCAAAGAGGACGAACTCCGACGACAGAAAGCTTCAACCTAAGCGAGATTTTTAAACTTATTCATCGGATCCTTCAAAGGGAAGTACTGTGAAGAAACTCACTGCCGAGCAGCGCGAACAATGGGAAAGTGACGGCTATTTGGTTATCCAAGGTGCTTTGAGTTCGGACGAGGTCGCTTTCTTCAGTGACGAAATCGATCGTATCCGTGCGATTCCAGGTTACGAACCAATTCGAGGTGAGAACGTTCCGATCGGACATTACGGTTGGTTGCCACATGCGGCGAGTTTGGAAAACACTGGTTTCATGGATCGACGCGATTTGTTGCCTTACGGTAAACACTTTGTTGATCTGATTGACCGACCTAATATCTTTGAGCTGGTTGTCGATATCATGGGTCCGTACATCGCGCTGAGTATGTCGCAAGCGATTGTGCGCTCACCTTCCGATAAATTCCCTGGTTATACCCACACGGATGGAGGTGAAGCATTACGTCGTATCCGAGTTTCGGACTCGTGTCCGCCACTTGCATTGAAAGCGCTGTATTTCCTAACTGATACATCAGAACCGGAGATGGGCAACCTTACCATCTTCCCCGGTAGCCACAAGCGTCAAATACCGTACAACGCGCCAGAACCAGTAAATCCGTACTCAGAGGGTTCAAAGCACATACTTGCACAAGCCGGAGACTGTGTTCTGTTTCCACACGCGATGTGGCACGGTCCCTGCCGCAATGAATCGGACAGCGCGCGAAAGACGCTGCTATACAACTATTGTCAGTTGTTCATGCGTCAATACGATTTTCAAATTACATCGAACATTGCCGAGTGGTGTACTCCGCGTCAGCGCCGATTATTAGGAGACTTGGGTTATGACTTCCGGCCTGGGTCGTACTTTTACGTACCCGTTGATCAAGAAGCGGTTATCCTCGAACAGCAACCGACTAACTAACCGCGTACGGCTATAGCCGCTGCGTGTGGCGAGGGCACGTAACACCCGCCTTCAAATTGACCGTCAGGTCGAGCAGCGACAATCTGTGGTACGGCGAATTGATTACCACCAAGACCATTTGAACGCACTTTTGTGGTTTCATATTTCGTTCGTAATGCCTCAAGTATTTCGTCATTAAAGTGAGCCATCGCCCACACATTTTCGTTACCTGAGACATCAACGCGCGGTTGATGAACGGCTTCGTTGACGTCCATATTGAAGTCGAGTACGAAGGAGGTGAGTTGAAGGACAGAGGGAAAGATCTTTCGTCCCCCGCATGCGCCCAATGAGAAGCGTGTTCCATCTTCGCGAAATAGCAAGGTAGGGCACATATTGCACAACGGACGGCGCCCGCCAACTAGAGAATTCGGACGATCCGGTAACGGGTCGAACCACATCATGCCATTGTTCATGGTGAGACCGGAGTTTGGCAGTACGACCAGCGAACCGAAAGGTGACATGACGGTTTGGGTAAGCGCGACCATGTTGCCGTGCGCGTCAGCGACTGATAAGTGCGATGTATGGGTGTCTCGGGATTGGGATTTGCCTTCGCCTAAGTTCTTGAGCCGATATTCGTACGTCTGGCGAAGCGCTTCAACATAAGCGATGACATCACCAGCGTTCGGTCGATCGCCAACGAATTCGTGAGATTCGAGAATACTCAGCGCTTGCTGCATGCTTGGACCGGCCGTCATATTGCCCGGAGTCTGGACGGTTGCGGCGCGATATTCGGATGTGATGGGTTCGCGGATAAATGGTTGGTATTCCTTCATATCACGAAGTGTGATTCTGCTACCAATCTCGTTTAGGTCAGCGACGATGTTCTGTGCAAGTGATCCCTCGTAATACGCGTTTGGTCCTTCACGTTGAATCGTTCGATATGTCTTTGCCAGTTGTTTCAGCGGTAGATGGCTAACAAACCCCTCACCCGCACCGAGTGGAGGGAATCCACTCGTGAGGTAGACTGATTTCGAGCCGTCGAATCTCGACAGTCCACGCGCGAAATTCGTGATATGCATTGAGGCGTACCAATCAATCGGTAAGCCTTCTTCGGCGAGTCGGCATGCCGGTTCGATGATCTCTTCCCACGGTTTAGTACCGAATTCCTCGAGTGCAAGAGCCGCACCACGAATGTAACCTGGTACAGCTATCGACAATGGACCGCTTACGTTGACATGACCTTTTACAGCCGGCCAATTGAAACTACCTGCGCCTGTAATTCCTTGGTCGGGATCGAGGGGATAGTCGTCGGGAGTGGAATCGAATGGCGCTCGCATTCCGAATTCGACCACTTTGGTCGTTTGGGTGTCGGCCAAATGCAAGGTCATATACCCGCCACCTCCTATACCACTGGACCACGGCTCTACAACACCAATCGCCAATCCTGTGGCGATTGCAGCATCGACGGCGTTGCCACCACTGCGTAGTACTTCGACACCGACTTCGGACGCAAGGTAGTGTTGAGTCGATACGATCCCACCTCCTCCAACAACCGCTGGTTTTCGGATGGTCCAATGTTCTTGAGCTAGTCTTCGTTGCATGGCGTGAATTTTCGTTTAGTGAGACGCACAAAATTGCTCGAATACAAGAACATGATCGTACGCGATAGGGAGCGTGACTAGGACTGACCGTGCTCTATTGAGAACTTTGATATGCTCACTAGACCGGGAATTGCAAATTTGAAGAAATGTCGAAAGCGATGGATCTCGCCGACCAAGCATGGCGAATACGTGCTAAAGCGCTGCAAGAGCGAATTTCGGGTGATGATGCGGAACGGTTGCGTTCTCAGTGCGTTGGTTTGCTCGAAGAGGCGACTGAAGTAGCAAAGAATGAAGGTGACGATCACGGCTCGGCGTATGCACTCAACAAACTAGCTCACCTGCGTGCAGACCTTGAAGGGCATCAGGCTGCGATTGAGTTATTGAGGGAAGCTGCCGACGCTGGTCGTCGAGCGCAGAGTGGATTGCTAGAAGGTGAAGCTTTGCGCCACTGGGCTGACCATTTACGTCACCAAAACAACCTTGAAGAAGCTGAGTCTATTTACTGGCGTGCATTGGAAGCACTGAAGTCCGATGCTGAGACTTCTACGCTCTCGTTAGGAAATGCCTATCGACCGATGGCGATCTTGTATGCGGATCTTGGAGACGCCTCTAAAGCAATTCGCTATTGGCATAAAGCGCGTAAGTTGTACGCCGAGGTGGGGATAACCGCTGGCGTCGAGGAGTGTGACGCTAATCTGGCGAAGCTAAAAAGCAGTCTTGAATGAAGCTAGATTTTTAGTTTTCCAATAGAGCAGCGGCTTTACTCGAAAGTGACACGCCACGGGATCCCATCCGCATTGGGTTCCGGTCATGACCGTTTGTTAAGTAACAAAACGAAAGTCCAGTTTCTGGATCTGCCCACGCTACTTGACCACCAGCGCCACCGTGACCGAATGCCGTTGGTGAGTTTGAATGACCAAACCCCCTGAAATTGCGCTGCTCGTTGCCTGCTACGACAACACCAAGGGCTCGATTAACCCGATGCCCCATTAACGGATCAACATAGTCGCCGCTAATCACCATCAATGCAAAGTCGAGAGTGTCACGCTTCCAAACGGTCTCGCCGCCTTGTGCGCCGCCGTGTAGTAGAGCTTGATAGAACAGCGTCATTGCGGCAGCTGTCATGATGCCACCACCCCCTGGCACACCGACAGCTCGTATCTCAGGTAGATTGAATGAGAGAATCGCGTCTTCGGTCACTTCTGTGACAGGTGGCTCGGGTACGCCCAAACGTGCGTAGTCCTCGCTTGTAAGCGCGTCACCGACATGTTCGAGGGTCAGAACCCGGTCGTTCTCATGACTCGGTAAACCGACGAAAAAGTCCTGAAGTCCAAGTGGTTCGACGATACGTGTGCGGATGAAGTCGCGAAAGTCCATATTTGTCTTACGTTCAACAATTTCCGCGATCACCCACATGCTTGACGTTGGGTGATACTCAAATTTCAATCCAGGTTCCCAGTTCAAACGCCAATTAGAGAACCTCGCGAGTCGTGACTCGCGATCATCCCATTCCACGGGGCGAAACGGTGCCATAGGAAATCCAGAAGTGTGCAGGAATAGTTGCACAACTTTTATTGATTCCTTTCCATTCGTCGCGAACTCAGGAATGATGTCAGCGACCGTTTCGTTGACGTCTAGTAAGCCATCCTGGATGACCAACCAAGCCGCGGCTGACATAACAGCTTTTGTGCTTGAAAAAACCGGTATGAGCGAGTCGTCACGAGCATTCCCTAGCGACTCCTGCCAAATCACTTCACCGTCTTTTGCGACCGCGTACTGCGCGGCATGGAGTAATCCTTCTTCGATTTCCTTGCTAGCGCGTTGACGGAGTACATCGAGCTTCTTGGGATTCACTCCTTTGTTTAGGACCTCGCTTTCGGCCATAGAACATCTCGGAACGTCTGCAATACGCGCGCCATTATGCAACCTGGTGTTGACTGCTGAAGTAACGAACTTTGCGGAAGGTCGTTTAAGCGCTGATTCTGTATCCACCCAATCATGAGCCCGTTTCTAAAATTCTCCGCTATTTTTCGTTCGTAGGCATAGTGGCGGCACATCGCGCAGGATTCGTTGAATCAATAGGCAATACGCCTTTGATTCGTTTAAATGCAGTTTCAGAAAGTACCGGTTGCGAGATATTTGGCAAAGCGGAGTTTTTAAATCCTGGCGGGTCAGTCAAAGATCGAGCCGCATGGTGGATGATCCGCGAAGCCGAGAATAGCGGGGAACTAAGACCAGGTGGAACCGTTGTAGAAGGTACAGCCGGTAATACGGGGATTGGACTAGCGCACATCTGCAATGCAAGGGGATACAAGTGCGTCATCTACATGCCCGATAACCAATCAAGGGAAAAGGTAGAGATACTTAAAACGCTTGGTGCCGAAGTGCGCGTCGTTCCAACGGTTCCGTACAAAGATGACGATAACTATCAAAAACAAGCGGGGCGTTACGCAGCAACTCTTCAAGACGGAATCTGGGCGAATCAATTCGACAATACGGCAAATAATCTCGCCCACTACGAATCAACAGGTCCTGAAATCTGGCAGGACACAGATCACGATATTTCGGCGTTTGTTTGCTCAGTCGGCACGGGAGGCACGATTGCAGGCGTATCGCAGTATCTCAAAGAGCAGAGCGAAGACGTTCAGATCGTGCTGTCGGATTGCATGGGGAGCGCACTGTATAGCTACGTCACGACTGGTGAAACCGTGATGAGCGAAGGTCCATCGATAACGGAAGGTATAGGCAATAGTCGCGTTACCGATAACTTTGCAGAGGCTCGCGTCGACTGGGCAGTCCAGATCAGCGATCAAGAGATGGTCGACCTTATCTATCGGATTCTGCGTGAGGAAGGCTGGTTTCTTGGTTCAAGCAGCGGTATCAACATTTGTGGTGCCGTAGAAGTGGCTAAGAAGCTCGGACCAGGACATACTGTGGTGACGATGCTGTGCGACACTGGGAGCAAGTACCAATCAACGCTGTTTGATCGGACGTGGCTCACGGAGCAGAATCTGTTTGTTAAGGGCTAGATTAGGGAATATTGAGTAGTTTCTGCTAAATTGCGAGAACCCGTTGATTTCTCCCGTTCAATCGGAGGGAAACGCAACGCGTTGACGTTGAAATTCGAAACTGTATAAGGTTCATGCGACATCACACTGGCGTTGTATAACGACTGATTCGCTTAGATTTACAGCGAACGTTGCGTTCCGCTACGTAATGACCGCGATTCGCAGTGCGGTAATGCGCGGTAAAAAGCGATCGACCATAGAGTGATTTCCGATTTGATAGTTGTCGCGATAGCATCGATTTTCACTGTGACTGCGATGGAATCAGGCATATCGCTAGGGATCGATTCCTATACTCTTACTGACTCTTTTGGTGAAGGAGAGCGTCGCGTTTGAGTTTAAGCATCAATGTTGAAAACAGCGAAGTTACGCAGGGACAATGTCGTCGCTTGCGTAAGTCGGCAGCAAATAGATGTAGACGATTCGTTCTCCTCGCAAGTTTGCTTTGGTTCGGAATAACGACGGTAAATCTCGGCGGAGAGGGCTCCGATGAGCGTTTACCTACGCTCAATGCGCCGACGAAGAGCAAACCAAGAATGCCGAAATACCCAATTCGGCAGCTATCCAAAGGAGAGGAAGGATGGGTGCAATTGCACGCGATGATTAGCCCTGAGGGTGAGCCGTACGACATTGTCGTCGAGGATGCTGTCGGTCACCCCTCCTTCAGCGCCGCAGCAATTCAAGCTTTCAAACGATCAAGATTCAACCCAGGCACCATTGACGGCGAGCCAGTAGATAGTGTGTACTCACAAAAATTCAAGTTTGCAATCGAAGCTAAAAACAGAAATCGTTACTTCCCTTCGTTTCGACCCGCGTTTAGCACTGTGTTGGCGGCGATCCAAGACAGAAATATGGAACGCGCAACCAAGCAACTCGTTAGGCTTGGTGAAATGAGAAGAACGCTCTACGAGGATGCGTTGTATTGGACTGCTAAGTTTTATTTCGAGCGTGAATGGGGGACGCCGCGAGCTCAACTGGACGCCTTAGGTAAGGCTATCGCGTATGAATCCTCGTCAAGTTATTTAGAACCGAGTTTATTTCAGCAATTGCTATGGTCACGCCTCCAACTTCAACTCGAACTAAGACAATATATGGTTGCTTTGCGCACGATTAAGCTGATTGAAGATCTCGATCAGACCAGCGACGCCGAGTTGGATGAACTAGCTACTAAGCGTGAAGCGATTAACGCGTTGAGAGACTCAGAACAGACTTTTCTGGTGTCCGGACGCTTGGATTTGAACGGTAAATGGTCCCATACCATGATGCGGAACAAATTCGCGGTCATTGATGTCGACGGCATTTTGAATGAGTATTCGCTCTACTGTCAGAATGATTTTCTCAGATTTCCGCACAAACGTGATTACGAATACGCGATAGATGGTGCTCATGGTCAATGTTGGCTTCGAGCAATTGGTAAACCTGATACGACGTTCACATACGTTCAGCTATGAAAATCAGCCAGTAGCTATTTAGCGAATCAATCGAAACTTAAGACGTATGGTCTGCGGTGTTGCAAACCTGAAACACACGCGCAACAATACCTGAAGACAATCGCAAAATATCGAGGTACGCTTTCGCGCTGAGTGTGCGTGTGGCCAAAGTGCGCATGACAGTTACTACCGGTCGTGATTTCTGTCGTGTTGCTTTATGTCTCGGTTGCTCGTTTTTCGATTCCATCTATAGAAGCGATCATGGTCACACGAATAAGTCCACGTAGTAGCAACTCGATTTACTGGATCAGTGAATTACTCTGCCGATTCCTAGAACGTGTTTTACTAGCGTCGGAACGCTTCTGATTCGTGGTTTGAAGCTAGAGCGTTGCAGTCAGGAGTTTGTTAAGACAGTATCCTCCCATTCGCCAAGCATTGCGAGTAAACGACGCATCATCTCCTCGACCTCTTCTCCACTGATCGATATAGGAGGTGAGATCCATATGGGTATGCCTCTTGACAAGCCGGGGTGGCGGGAGGAACCACTCAAGGTGCTATACATAGCGAGCCCATGTTTGAGGGCAAAAGACTGAAATAAGGTCTGAGCACCGACGCTCCGATCGAAGAAGGTCATCGTTTCCTTGTCGGCGACAAGCTCTAGAACCATCATCAGACCCCAACCCCGTACGTCTGCAACAGTTGGATGCGAAAGCAATTCATCGCGATACGAAAAGACACGCTCGCTCTGACGATTGCAGTTCTCGATCAGTGCTTCATCGCGGATCACATTAATGAGCTCGCATCCCGCCGCACAACCTAAGGGATGTCCGCCAAATGTGTACCCGTGTACGAAAGGCGTGCCCTGTTCAAACGGCGCATTGATCCTGCTCGAGACAGAGACGGCACCGAACGGTACGTAACAGCTCGAGATGCCTTTAGCCATCGCCATGATATCGGGTTGAACACCGAAGTGTTCCATGCCGAACCACTTGCCAGTGCGACCGAATCCAGTTACAACTTCGTCGGCGATTAGCAACACTTCATAGTGGTCGCAAATCTCGCGAATCTTCTCCCAGTAGCTTTTAGGTGGCACGCACGCATAGTCGGCTCCACAGCCATGTGGCGTAGCAAGAAACGCAGAAACTGAGTTGGCACCAGCGTAGTGAATCGCGAATTCGAGCGCCTGTGCACATTGGACTCCCCATTCCTCGCGCGACATTCCCGAAGGTCGGTCGAAGTCGGAGTACTGGCGAATACTGGGCCACTTTGGCAACATAGGCTCAAATACGGCTTGCGTACTCGGATTGTGCGATACCCCTAGAGTCGCGAGCGTCATACCGTGGTAGGAATCCCGGTGGCTAATCACTTTGTATTTCGCGGGATTTCCAAGAGCTACCTGAGCCTGGCGAGCGACTTTGATTGCGGTTTCAACCGCTTCAGACCCACCCGAAACGAGGTACGTGAAATCAAGATCACCCGGCGTGATCTCCGCGAGCATGCGACAAAACTCGGCTCGTTTAGGATCGGCAAGCGAAGGATGCGTGTAGTTGTAGCTCTCGAGCTGCCTCACAATCGCCTGCTTCATGCGTGGATGGTTGTGTGGGAGATTGACCGCCATCGGTCCGCCAGAAACATCGAAGTAGCGATTGCCGTCGCGATCAAAGATGAACACGCCTTCGGCACGTTCAATTTCGACATTCATTGGGTGGTACGCAAAGACATGTTGCCAATCGCCTTCCGGTGTCAGCGTATCGGGTAGGTTATGGCCAAGGTCGGTCATCGGATTGTCGTGCCGTTGCGAAACGGGCGATCATAACACTGGAATGAGATCGAGGTCCGTTTCCGCGTCACGTTGAACAAACGCTTCTTCCTAGTTGCTTTCATCAAGTCAATTTCGCATGCAGCGCCGTCAACCAACTGGCAAATCGCGATCGCAGCGTTGGCTTAGCATGCGTCGTAAAACGGCTTAGATCACTAAAACGTCAGGACTAGCATCTGTATTTTTGAGTTTTCGGTCAGACGTTGTATACCCAAACCGAGATACGATGATTAAGAGGATAGGTTGGCGATCGGTTCTACTTTGGCTACTGGAACTGGTAATCCGCTGACAGGGGCTTCATAGCGGTAGACGCCACCACGCCGATCACCGTCGACGCCATTCGATCCGGAGACGATATAGAGTGTCCTAAGACCTGCGCCGCCGAAACATACGCTGGTACACATTGGCACTGGGATCGAAATAAACGCGCGTTGATTTCCATCAGGGTGTATGACTGCAACACCTCCTGCCCCCGCGTTCGCTACCCAAATCGAACCATCTTCAGCGACGGCTAAGCCGTCAGGTGCACCATTTTCAAATTCGTGAAAAACTTCGCGTGGTTTAAGGTCGCCGTTACGTGCCACTTCATATCGATATATCTGACTTCGACGCGAATCCGAGTGGTAGAGCACGCGTCCATTTGGACTGAATCCGAGACCGTTCGTGAGTTGTACATCTTCCGCCACGACGCGGCTTCTTCCATCCAGATCGATTAGATAAAGGTCACCAGCTCGCGGTTCGAGTCCGTCGTCAAATACCGGACTTGAACCTAGTGAACCTACATAAATCCGTCCCGCCGTGTCCGTGGTCAGATCGTTGTAGCCGACGTTGCCGTTGTCAGGATCGCGATCCAACAACAGAATGCTCTCGGTTTCGCCAAAGCGTTTGAGTGATACGTTCTTCCCGCTTACTACCAGTCCGCCTTCAGCGTGAAGCGCCATGCCGCCGATTCCTCGTCGGTGTTCAAAAACCGGTTCGACTTCTTTGCTGTCGTTGACGGAATACACACCACCGAAAATAACATCGCTGAACATTAATCCGTAGTCGTCATCCCAAACTGGACCTTCAACGAGTCCATAGCCATTCGCCACAGGTTCAGGTTCGTCTAGGATCGTTCGATCCTCGGGAGTCATACGGACGTCTGGGTCGGGTGAAGGGATGGCAGATAGTAAGAGTCGGGTGTAGTTCCGTTGCGGGTGATCGAACACGTAATCCACGTTACCCCGTTCAACTACGACGCCGTTGTGCATGACTAGAACGTTGTTACATATATGCCGTACAACCGCCAAGTCGTGCGCTACAAAAATGTAAGTGAGCTGGAGTGTCTTCTGTAAATCCTCGAGCAAGTTGATGATTTGGGCTTGAACTGAGACGTCAAGTGCAGACACGGTCTCATCGCACACGACGAGATTAGGATTCAGAATAAGTGCGCGAGCGATTCCGATGCGTTGTCGTTGACCGCCTGAAAAGGCATGAGGATAGCGCGTTAGTGAATCTTGGCTGAGCTGAACGAGATCGAGCATTTCACGAACTCTCACAAGTCGCTCAGTGCTATCGCCCTCATCGTGAATGATCAGTGGTTCTTCGATGATTTGTCGAACTGTCATTCGGGGATTCAAAGATGAGTAAGGGTCTTGAAAGACCATCTGCATCTCTTTCCGAAGGGGTACGAGTTCCTTGTGTCGTAGCGACGAGAGTGAAACCCAACCATCTTGTTCGCTGTTGAATTCGACGGTGCCGCCACGATCGGGATCGATCGCGCGCAAGATGCATCGGGCAAGCGTCGTTTTTCCTGAACCGGATTCACCTACAACACCGAGGGTATCGGCTCTCTTCAGATCGAAAGACACATCGCGAAGGGCGACGTGTTCATCAAAAGTCTTGCTGAGATGCCGGACTTTTAGGATTAGATCGTCGTCATTCGACATCTGCAGTACTCACGGAAGACTCACTAATCGTCCTTCACCAACCTCTTTGAGGGGAAATGGTGTAGTAATGTCAGCGTCTCCGACCGCCGTCGCTATGGTCGACAGTCGTACATTTTTCGGCACATTTCCTGGAATAGCCGCCAGGAGACCTTTCGTGTAAGGATGAAGCGGATCTTTCAATACCTGTCTAACGGTACCAATCTCAAGTACGCGTCCTTGATACATGACAACGACGTAGTCGGCAATTTGTGCGACGATGCCAATGTCGTGCGTGATAAAGATGATTGAGTTGCTTAACTCCTCCTGCAAATCTTTAATGAGCGTTAGGATCTCGGCCTGAATCGTCACGTCGAGCGCAGTGGTTGGTTCGTCGCAGATCAATACCTCCGGGTTACACACGAGCGCCATCGCGATGACCACTCTTTGGCGCATTCCGCCAGAGAATTCAAAAGGATACATTTGAATTCGCGTGTCGATATCGGGAATGCCGACTCGCCGCAGCATGTCATGTGCTTCGACCATCGCGGCGTCTTTTGATACGTCACGGTGACACAGAATTGCTTCGGCCACTTGGTTGCCAACTCGATAAACGGGGGACAACGCCGTCATTGGTTCTTGGAACACCATGCTTATCAGTCCACCGTGAAGGTCGTAGATACGCGGGTCGCGTTCCCCAATGGCGACGACATCAAATGACTCGGTTCTTGAAGGGTTAAACTGAATAGAACCGCTTACGATCTCACCGGGTGGCTGCAAAAGCCGCATGATGCAGTTCGCAGTGACGGATTTACCGGAACCAGACTCTCCTACGATCGCGGTAACCTTGCCTCGAGGTACGTCGAAATTTACGTCGTTAAGAGCATTCGTTATGCCTGTGTCGGTTCGAAACCGGACGCCCAGTTTGCGAATTTCGAGAATGTTGTCGGTCATCATTGACCGCCCATGTTGTATGGATCGGCCGCGTCACGCAAGCCGTCGCCGAGAATATTGAACGCCATTACCGCGATGACCACAAAGAGTCCGGGATACAGAATCCATGGGGTCATGGAAATCACCTGGTAGTTTTGCGCTTGTTCCATTAGCACACCCCAGCTAACGATGGGCGGCCGAATTCCAATACCCAGAAAACTGAGTGCGGTTTCACCCAAGATGACGCCCGGAACGGCGAGCGTCGCCGTGGTGATCGTGTGACTCAGGAAGCTCGGCATCATGTGTTTAAAAATGATGCGGTTTTGACCACTACCAATCAGTCGTGCTGCGATCACGAAATCTTCATTCCTTAGCGCAAGGAAACGCCCGCGGACTTGCCGCGCGAGTGCCGTCCAACCGAATAATGAGAGGATGATCGTGACGCCAAAGTAGATTCGCAACGAACTCCAATGTGCCGGTAATGCGGCGGTAAGCGCCATCCAGAGGGGTAAGGTTGGCAAAGACTGTAACACCTCAATCATGCGTTGGACGATACGATCGATCCATCCGCCCAGGTACCCGGCGAATCCTCCGAAAAGAACGCCGAGGAACAATGTCAGTCCAATCCCAAGCATGCCGATTGATAGTGATATACGACCACCGTATATCACCCGAGAGAAAACGTCGCGACCTAGTTGATCTGTACCTAAAAAATGAATGTAGCCTTCGCCCTCGTCGTTCTCCGCTATGAAGAAGTGAATATCACCATCGAACAGGTTCCATAGTTCGTACGCTTCACCACGGGCAAAGAATCGAAGAGGGTAAATCTTCTCAGGATTCTCTGAGTATTCGCGAGCCCACGTTTGCTCGTTTATATGGAGGTCGTAGCCGTATACGAATGGACGTATGTGAAAAGTACCGTCGTGTTCAAAAAATCGAACGTTCATCGGTGGTGCATTGATGGCACCAACATTGCGGGACGTGGTTGCGTAGGGGGCAAAAAACTCGGCAAATCCGGTAACCAAGTACATAACGATCAAGATGACCGCGCTGATCAATGCGAGACGATGGCGCTTAAATCGTCGCCAAGCCAGTTGTTGTGGCGTTAGGAAGTTGAGTTCATCTGGAGTCTCAATCGCGATTGGCTGAGGACGCTCGAGAGCTACTTCACTCATATCGAATCCTCGGGTCAGACCATGCAAGAACCAGATCAGAGATCAACATCCCGACGACCGTCAGAATCGCAAGCAACATCAGGAAACTACCTGCGAGATACATATCCTGGGCCAGCAACGCTTGTAGGAGCATTCGACCAGTCGTCGGAAGATTGAGAACCATAGACACGATCGCCTCGCCAGAAATCAAGGTAGGCAGGAGAAGCCCCAACGTACTTATGAAAGGATTGATCGCAATTCGTAACGGATACTTAAAAATGAGCTTGATAGGTTTTACACCTTTGGCACGAGCTGTAACGACGTAAGGTTTATTGAGTTCATCTAGCAGATTCGCTCGTAGGATTCGCATGGTTACCGCGGTACCGCCCATTCCAACAACGCTGCCGGGGATCCACAGACGCGATAGCAAGTCGAATAGTTTGGGAATCGAAAATGGTTGATCGCGGAATTCCATCGAGTACAGTCCTCCGATGGATATTCCAAACCATTCCCAAGCAAAGAACATGACGAGCAACGCTAAGAGGAAATTGGGGGTTGCGAGGCCGACTAGTGCAACAACGGTTATGAAGTAATCGCCGATAGAGTACTGTCGTACTGCAGAGTAGATGCCAAACGGAACAGCGACCACCCACGTGAATATCACTGCCGAGATAGTGATCAGTAGCGTGTAACCAAGACGCTCCCATACTAATTCGTTAACTGGTTTTGAGTAGATGTACGAATAACCTAGATCGCCTTGTACGAAGTTAAAGATCCAGTTCAAGTATTGCAGAAATAGCGGTTTATCTAGGTTGTAACGAGCCCTGAGGTTCTGAACGTACTCGTCGGAAGCTTGCATGCCCGAGGCTTCCATGCGTTCGAGTGTCGACGTGACAATATCGCCAGGTGGTAGTTGAATTACGACAAAGACAATTACGGATATGAATGCAAGCGTCAGCACCATGGTGCCCATGCGCTTTATGACGTAGTGGAGCATTCAGATTTGTCCGCAGGTTAGCCGATTGTCAGAAGCGTTGCAAAGATTTATCGTCAAGAAGGTCTAGCCCTACGAATTTCTCGAGGCGTCGCCTTTCGAGCAAGTGTTCGTAAATCGCCCATACTAAGCTACTTACGAACACTGTTAACACGAACACGACTGCGGCGACAACCCCTGCTACCCAGATCATTGCTAACACTGCGATAACAAGAAAACACGCAAGCCATAAAGTGCCGATGAACGCCAAGGCGAGCACTAGGAAAATGAGAATGAACGCGGCAGCAACGATTTCCAATGTTTGTACTCTCTAACACTACCGTTCGTCGATATACCATGACGCCGGATGGTTAGCGAGCGTCCATCGATTGTCCCAACCCCATATCCCTTTTTCTGGTACACCTTTAAGACGTGACGAAACAACAACGGGATGTGGCGCTAGACCGATGGTCCCAATGACCCAGAGATACTCCGATCCTGTAGCCAAGATGTTCTGCCCGATGACGTGGCGTTCGTCTTCGTCCATCGTGACCCACATCTCATCGACCCAGTTTTGAAGCTGGCGCATGACGGCCGGTGGTTCTACGCCGGCTTCACCTGATTTCATATACCATCGGGACCAGTCATTCCACATTCCCCGATCCCAACTAATGGAGCGAGCCACCCACCAATCTGGGAACAATGGAAACAGTACGTCTGTAACGCGATCAGCGTGCCAGAGCGTCATTTGCATCTCACCAGCGACCGCGCGCTCGCGCTGCAAGTTACCGTCTACGAGTTTCAAGCGTAGATCAATGCCGATCTGCCGCCAATACTCCTGCACCAGCTCCATAGTGATGCCTTTCGGTGTCTCGAAGTCGTAGAACTCCAGCGTGATAGTGAGTCGGGAACCATCGGAGAATTCCCTATAACCATCGCCATCCAAATCGATAAGCCCAATCTCGTCAAGAAGCTCTCTAGCGTAGTCTGGTCTATATTCAAGATACCTTTTCTCCCATTCCTCCTTGAAGAACGAGCTTGTTGGATGTACCGTGACCTGACGAGGGAATCCACGGCCGAAATAGATGATCTGGTTTAACTCGTCGCGGTTGATTGCGTGCGATAGAGCGGCGCGGAATCGAATGTCCCAATAGAGTTCACGGTATCTTTCGTCGTCGTAGTTGTAGTTTGGTTGAATCGCGACATCACTCGAGTGAAGGCGCTGCCAGATATGTACTTTGATAGCACCGTTGCGCTCACCGAGTTTCAACAGGGGAATATCCTGTGTCCGTAATGCAAAAGCGGCAAAGTCGACCTGCGCGGTTGACGCCATGGCCGCCATGATTTCAGCGTTTTCAACCGTTTCCATATTGATCTGGTCGATGTATGGCAGCTGACGACCTTCGGGATCTACTTTCGGGTAATAGGGGTTGCGGATGTACTTGCGCTTCATGGACGAACGTTCGACCAACTTGAACGCACGCAACGTCGGCACTTCCACACTGTCGTCGGACCCCTCACGTCGAATATCGTTTACCAGTTGGGTCCAGTTCAGAGCTTCATAGTCTTTGATACGTTGATCAAGTTCTTCTTCCGTTGTGTAGTAGGGGTGAAAGCGCTTCATGAAGTGAGACGGATCGATCATGAAATCGCCGTACTGTGCTACGAAATTAACGAATAGAGGGCGTGGCGTTGGAAATTCGTAGCGAAACAAAAGGTCGTCGACGACAACTACCCACGATCCATCGACGATCTTGTACGCTTCCGGTGAATATTCATCGTTATTCCACAGGTCATTGAAGGTAAACGCGAAATCGTGACTCGTTAGAGGTGCGCCGTCGGACCACCGTATACCCTCGCGGAGTTTGATGGTGAGGCTCAGACCGTCTTCGCTGAGCTCGTACCATTCCGCCAAATTCGGAATGAATGTTCGCATATCCGCGGCTATCGTGAACGCCGCTTCCCATTGAAAGAACTGCCAGAGATCGTGATTCGTCAGTCGCGCGATGCCGCCGTGATGACCTGTTTCTTTTAGTGGATAGACGACAACGGGATCGTTAGGAAGACGGTCCTCGACAGGAGGGAGGTTTTGGAAATGAGGGTGTTCGATCTCGTTCGAGTGAAGGAGTGGACTATCACTAAATTCGGTTAAGCCAATTTGAGACGCAGTTTTAAAAGGTTGATACCACTCATCAGGCCACTGTTCGTCTTCAGCGATAGCGGAGTTACTAACAAGCAAGGCTAGTAGAGTGACGAAAACGTATCTGCATAGTGTTGTAGTGTTTTCGCGCAACGAACTCCCCTTCGCGATTCGTTCAAGCGTAACGTGGTCATGTTACCAGTAACAAAAGTTGCCGAGCACGACATCGAAATCTGCTATTGTGATGCTTAATCTCGTTCGGGAGGCTAGGTCACGATAATTCACGCCGCCACAAATCTGGAGGGACGTTGCTATGCGAATCTCAACCGAAAAGTTGCAGTTATTTACTTCAGATATGCTCGTAGCTGCTGGCGCGGCAAGAAATGACGCGAACCAAACTGCAGAACACCTCGTACTTGCGAACCTAAAAGGACACGACTCACACGGGGTCGTGATGGCGCCTTCGTACGTCGGCAATATAAAACGCGGGTTTCTCGATCCGAAAGCTCACAGCAAGATTGTGAAAGATGCCGGTGGCGTGGTATTGATTGATGGTTGTGCTGGGTTTGGTCAAGTTGTAGGCAGAGAAGCCACCGCCTTTGGGATCGAAAGAGCGCGTCAGAATGGCATCGCGTGCGTAGGACTTCGAAATGCCCACCATCTCGGACGCATCGGTACATACGGTGAAATTTGTGCAGAAGCCAACATGGTCTCGATTCACTTTGTGAACGTGGTTGGGCATGAACCTCTCGTTGCGCCATTTGCCGGTGCAGAAAGGCGTCTTCAAACGAATCCCTTTTGTGCTGTTGCGCCCCGCAGAAACGCGCCGCCGATCGTTCTCGACATGGCGACCAGTTTTGTTGCGTTTGGTAAGGTAAAAGTTGCGTTTAACGCAGGTAAGAAAATACGGGATGGGGTGTTGGTTGACCACAATGGCGTGCCGACCAACGATCCGAACGTGATGTTCTCGGAGCCGGGCGGTGCAGTTCAGCCTTTTGGTTTATACAAAGGCTATGGACTAGCGTTGATGTGCGAGCTATTCGGTGGCGCATTAGTAGGCGAGTGGACCATGCAACCAGAACACGAAAGAACGGGTACGGTCATTAACAACATGCTCATGATGATTCTGAACCCAGACGTATTTGGCGGAACGGAGCGCTTTCAGCACGAGATCACGGCAATGGTCGATTACCTACACGAAA
The DNA here is from genome assembly GCA_026707905.1 of Gammaproteobacteria bacterium. Taxonomy (GTDB): domain Bacteria; phylum Pseudomonadota; class Gammaproteobacteria; order Pseudomonadales; family Azotimanducaceae; genus Bin55. The sequence goes on from JAPOVY010000112.1 coordinate 29,874, forward strand.
CGCAACCGGCGAAAGGTGCGGATCGAGTACGAATCCCGGGAGAACCTGAGCGGGAGGCAATGGCGGAGCGCTCCGTCAATGGCATCCCTCTCGATGATCGAACTTGGTCAGAATTGGTGGATGCTGCTAAATCGGCGGGTATGGATGACGCCGAAATCGCAAACTATTCTGGATAGCAACGACCATTGACGAACGTCATTGGCGTACGACGACCTCGTCAGCTTTCATATCGAGCGCGGCATCTAACAAGGCATGCGTGTATTCAGTCTCCGGCGCTTCGAAGATTTTTTTGGAATCGCCCTGTTCAACGATGACACCATCCCGCATCACGATTACCCAATTCGCAAGTGCGCGTACGACCTTTAGATCGTGACTGACAAACATGTACGCAAGATCGTGATCACGCTGTAGTTTTCTGAGCAAATCCACGATTTGAGCTTGGACGGACATGTCGAGTGCAGACGTCGGCTCATCGAGAACAACAAATTTGGGTTTTAAAACCATCGCACGCGCAATGGAAATCCGCTGCCTTTGACCGCCGGAAAACTCATGAGGGTAGCGGACCATCATGTCGGGCTCAAGATCGACCTCGTTCATTACTTCAGCGACGCGTTCACGACGCTCAGATTTGGACATATCGGGGTGATGGACGCCGAGACCTTCTTCAATGATGTTCTGGACGGACATGCGCGGCGAAAGGCTGCCATACGGATCTTGAAACACGATTTGCATGTCGCGTCGAAGTTTTGTTAGATCCTTGCGTTTCAGAACTTGCAGATCGGAGCCACCGAACGTAAGTTCGCCTTCACTTGGTAGCAAGCGCAGCATCGCGAGTCCAAGTGTGGTTTTCCCTGAACCCGACTCGCCAACTACACCGACAGTTTGGCCAGCCCGAACGACGACTTCAACGTCATTCACCGCTGTGAAATATCTGCTCTTCCCTAACCACCCTTTACCAAGAGCATATTTCACAGTGAAGTTCTTGGCTTCTGTAACGACTGGTGCGCTGGTATTAGATTCGACCGGATCTCCTGATGGTTCTGCGGCGAGTAGATGTTGTGTGTAAGGGTGTTTTGGTTGTCCGAATATTTGTTCGTTGGGTCCGCGTTCGACGATTTCGCCGTTATTCATCACACAGACACGGTTAGCGGTATGTCGCACGATTCCAAGATCGTGGGTGATTAGCAGAATCGCCATGTTGAGCTGATCCTGTAGATCTTGCAGTAACTTCAGGATCTGAGCTTGAATCGTTACGTCAAGAGCGGTTGTCGGCTCGTCAGCGATTAGAAGCTGCGGTTCGTTCGCAAGCGCCATTGCGATCATGACGCGTTGGCGCTGCCCGCCAGAGAGTTCGTGAGGATATGAATTCAGTCGTGATTCCGCATCCTGAAGGCCCACGAGTTCCAATAGTTCAAGTGTGCGGCTTCGTGCGTCGTTCTTGGTCATACCGCGGTGCACGATAAGTGATTCACCAACTTGCTTTGATATCTTGTGGAGCGGATTAAGCGAAGTCATCGGCTCCTGAAAGATCATGCTGACCTTAACACCCCGGATATCAAGCATCGTGGCGTTTGGCGCTCCCATTACCTCGATGCCGTCTACTTTGACGCTACCTGTCGGATGATTGGCTTGTGGATACGGCAACAACTGCAGTACTGAAAGCGCAGTGACCGATTTACCGGAACCGGATTCGCCGACTAACGCAACCGTTTCGCCTTGTTGAATGTCGAAAGAAACGCCGCGAACAGCTTCGTTCTGCCCAAAATTTACGCGCAGATCTTCGACTTCGAGTATTGCTCCCAAGTTAAACGTCTCTTAAGAATCGCTGAGATTGGCACATAGTCTGTCTAGTGCTTTGCACTACAAATGCCAAAGGCGCAATTTTGCACTAGCGCAGGTTTCTGCCGAACATGGCGAATAGACGTGACCAATGTCGCTCGGCTGACTCTTTAGAAAACATACCGTCCCGCTGAGGGAATACGAAACCGTGCTGTGCCGCCGGATACCACTCAATTCGATAGTTGATACCAGTCGATTTGAGGTGCTCATCCAACGGATTGATCATGGAAGGTGGCGCTAGTTGATCGAGTTCGGCGCATGCAAAGTACATTTCGCCTTGAATGTTCTTTGCTGCTAAGTGTGGCGAATCGGCATCTTCTGTGTAGAGCTTGACACCGTGCACGGATGCGGCAGCTTTAATCCTGTCGGGGAATGCGGCTGCGGCGGCGAAAACGAATGGACCGCTCATGCAGTAACCGGTAATACCTATTGGACCGTCACTTGCATCCGGTTCGTTTGCCATGTAATCGAACATCACTTGCGTGTCTTCACATACCATCGCGTTGGTCAAATTACCCATCAGTTCCATCATGCGCTCACGGGTGGCATCGGGCATTCCAAGATGAAATTCGCGCACGTCACGGTAGTAAAGGTTGGGGAGCATAACGTAGTAGCCGACAGTCGCGATTCGACGCGCCATATCGTGTAGCTCTTCGCGCTTCCCGGGCGCATCCATGTAAAAAATGACCGCGGGAAATGGTCCACCTTCGTCCGGTCTCGTGATGAAGGTATTCATCGCGCCGTCGCTAGTTTGTATGTCTACGTGGTCTTCTTTCATGGTTCCGTCCAACCGAATGCGAGTGCAAGCATATTCACGTCATATTGCCGTTTTTATTTCAGAGTCCAATTGGTCTGTCGCATCGTAGAGTGCGTCTTAATGATCTGGAACGTATCAGTCAGGATTTAACGGTGAACATTTCCTCGACCGACGCTGTCGCATATATTGAATACGATTCGTAAACATAAAAACGGACACAAACGCAGGTATTGCCAGTCCGAAATTCGCCACCTGGATCCGTTCACGCCTCGCTACAAAACTGAAGCCGATTGAAACACATGAAAACGCAACTACGAATCCCGTTTATCAGGTCGATCGTATTCGTGGTTTTTATGATCGCGGTAACCGCAGGATGTTCAAACTTTGATCACCCTCTACCGTGGTCTCACAGTCCGATTCACGCAGAACTGCCAGGTTCTTGGCATGCGGTTCATGAATCAGAACCGCCTTTGCCGATCGAAATCTCCATGAACGAGAGTGGTTCGTTATCTGTGGACATGATGGTCATGGACACTGAGGAGAGTGAAGAATCAGATTCGACTCAGACATCCGGAAATCAAGTTCATCGAGTTACTTTTCAGGGTGACGTGTTATTGTCAAATGGCGTACATGTTTTGCGGATTGACATGAGAACATATAAGGAGCACGAGCACGAGGACAAGGAATCAAATTCCCCTGATCGAGACGGTTATCGGTTCTTAAGAGTGCTTTCGGAAGAGGATTCTGTCGTATTCCAGAAGTTTGACATTGAGCAGGTTGCTCGTCACGCGGAGGAACGGTTTTTCGCTGAAGACGTTACTTTTACGGATTCAGAATTCGCTAGTTGCGTTAATCATAGAATCCGTTCGGGTATCGGTATAAGCATACTTGCGGAGCTATTGAAAGAAAGACCGACGAACTGGCTTTCTGAAGTCGAACGAAGTGAATTGGAGAAAGAACTGAAGGAATTCGAGACCCGCACCGTTAACCCATATCAGCAATTGCAGAAGGTGAGCGAATGCATCGCCTACAAACTCCCAGGCGATCTATTAGGACAGTTGTTTAGTGCAGACCCGGCTGAATTGTTCAGCGGCGAGACTATTCGAGTCGTAAGGACTAAATAATCGGCCAAACTAGCCTTCGGAACGGTAAACTCTTCTTTGTCCGAATTGAAGAGAAACTCCAAATTTAGCGGAATTTTGCGGGACGTCGTTCATATCACTTTTTTTGCCGCTAAATAAACAAGCTTGCGATTCACGAAATCGATGTGATCCTACAGAGAATACCCTAGACCGTTGGTCAACTGTGCATAGCTAGTTACCGGCACTGCGCAGAGTCGATTCCAATCCGACTTCTCGATTACAGGCTGACGCAATAGATCGAACATTTCATCAAATTTCTGTATGGCAGTGCATTCATCTCCGAGCGCTTCTATTACGTCTCGATGTGTTGACCACACTTGATCACGGGCAAATCGCCAGAATTCGGTGTCATGGATTGACCCACAGCTATAGTGCCAGCCGACGAATAAACCGTAACAGAGCATCGTGTTGATTAGAAAACGATTGACGACCGGTGCGTCCGCTTCAAGAATCTCCAAGGAGCGGTTCAATCGCATGTGTAAAACCATTTCGATCTGCATTTGCGCTGCAACAATCGCGGTCGCTTCCAAGGGTTCCATGAAGGTCGCGGTGTTTCCAACGCGAGCGATCACGCCGTCGTAAATCTGACGATGCACGAAATTTGGAAATTGGATTACGGCTCTCTGCTCAAAATCGGTTACGCCATCTGATTGGAGGAGCTCATCGAAATCGGCTTCGACCTCTTCAAGGTCAGATATATTGCGATTGAATATATAGCCGTATGACGTGTGCACCGTCAACGGAATCACGAACACCCACCCGTAGGATCGAGCGACCGCACGCGTGAAGGTCGGTTGCCGAACTGGAGCATCATCGTTTTCTTGAAAGATCGAAGGACAACGTCGAATAACAGCTGTATTGGTTGGGATGAACGAGATATCTACGTGTTGTTCTGAAAGGATTTCCTTCGGAAACCCGCGGGCGTCAAATACGAGGTCGTAGAGTTCAGTTCTTCCATCTTCGAATTCAATCTGTGCTCTGCTATCGACTCTCTTAATGTCTCGGACATTCGCATCTACGTGATGTGCATGTGTCCCTTCTTGAAGGATGTCGGCAAGCAGGTCAGCCGAAAGGTGGTACGCATACGACACTAGTTGGGGAGTGAAGTAGTGGATGAAATCTTGGTTTCGACATCCCCAACCTTCAAACGCTACACCGTATTTACGCGTGCCGTTCAATCGTTGTTGGATTGTTTCATGAGGGAGATTCGAAAGTACGTGGAGTCGATCAACGAGACTGGGCCAACTACCTTCCCCTACACCGATGATCGGAATACGGGAGTCATAGATATGGTGTAGTTCGTAGTCAGTGTCGGCGAGCGCGTTAGTTACACTCGCTGCTGCCAGGGAACCTGCCGTACCTCGACCAACCACTGCGATCTTCTGTAATGATTGTCGTCCCGGTTGGATCACATCAAGGACCTAGTACAGATAACGGAGTTTTATCTACTCGCGACATAGCTACATCAGCCGCCTCAACGACGCTAGCGGGATTGTATCGTGAAAACGGGGTTTGACCAGAATTGAAGGGTCTTGCGATTAAGCTCCATACGTGGTGGTTCGCTTGTAGTCAAAGCTGCATTGAAAAGTGAATGCAACAAGGCATCGAGTTGAGATTTGGGGAAAGCTCTACGCCGGCTCAATCCGCAGTAGCTCACGACCAAGTGCGGAACGAAATACGTTATGAAAATGTTGGAGCGATTCTTCATTTCGACCGAGTACGATCTCTTTTTGGATTTCACGCTCAGCATTTTTCTGAACCGCGGCACCCATGACGTAGTCTTCTTGCTCGACCGATTCGCGGAACAGTTTTAGTTTGTCCTCGTGTGTTAGCCCCTGCTCCTCAAACTGTTTCTTTACTTTTGGATCGATGTACCAAGTATGAATCGTTCTTGAATGAGAAGGTGAATCATTGAGTGGGAAAATGCGTAAAAAGTCAACACCGAAAGAATCGATCATCATGATGACGTTCGGGTACAAAAAATACACGGTTTGAGTTACTTGCTTGTAGGGCCAACGGTCAGGAAACGGTAATAGCATGCGCAGTAAGTTGAACTTCTGATTGGCGACAACCATGCGAAGATTCCTTCCGAACTTTGTGAGTGTCTGTACGTTTCCGATTACCGCGTCTCCGATGGTTTCCTTGTGTAGGACGTTCAGGTGATAAATCTCGCCATAAGAATCGATCGTTAATTTCCAGTTCATTCTCGCATCAATGATTTGCATACCAATGTAAGGATGATCCTGTAGATTCCAGTTGACCAAGTCATCTTGAAGACCACCTAGGCACTCCTCTTCATTGATGGGGTCGCCTTGTACGGGGCGTACCCAAAGCGACCCATAAAGTTCCGCAGAAGGTAGTTCGAGAAGCGCTAAACCGAAACCTGACACATCTCCGAACTGGCTACTCTTGTTTACCGCTAACAAATCGCCGTTGTTTCCATATGTCCAAGCGTGGAACGGACAGGTGAAGCGACTCCTTGTGCCTCGTCCTTCCTCAACGACTAAACTCCCACGATGCCTACAGACATTCGCGAATGCCCGAAAAAGACCTTGCCCGTCGCGGACCATAAGGATCGGCATGCCTGCTGCGTTATCCGACCAGTAAGTGTTTGGTTTAGGTAGTTCCGATGCTAGTCCCATACACAGAGGTGCGTTACGGAAGAACGTTGCTTTTTCACGTAAAAGGAGTTGAGGGTCGGTGAAATCAGACATAGGTGCGCGCATGATGCCACCGGCATCGGTAGTCGATCCGGCTGCAATGTGTTCATCCAGTGCGTTGATTACGCGGAGTTGTTCAGACTTCTTCACGGATGCAGCTTCTCTATCCCGTTTTGTAATCGTGTCCCTCCGTAGATTACGACGACGCGATCAAATCTCACGAATGAACTGCCAGAGCATGAATACAACGAATCGCTAAGGAGCTTTGAGACGCACTTATTTTCAGTCACTTGGATAACAAGCTGTCCGAACTTCAGACAACCTCCTTTCATGCGGCTCGATGAGGACGTGGGTATTAAACAAAGCACCTTACTTGCTGATTCCGTGCCCCATTGAAGGGTTGCTATTAGAACGGTCATGTTTTACGGTTGACAATTGGTAGGACCGTGATTGCTACCCGTTTGTTTCCGAATTTGAATTCGTAAAGAAAATCACCGAATACAGTGATTGGCGTATAGAGACTCTTGGAGAATAGAACGACGAGTTAGTAGTGTGAGTTGGGGAGTACCGAACGTTCCGATAGGTCCCCTACCTTGTCATATAAGGATTTCTTATCTGGACGCTAACGGTCGCTGGCTCAGTGTTCGAGATGGATTCGATGTATGACGTGACACTTAGAAAAACGGAAGGTCAAACCAGGAAATGTTCACATTCACCTGCTTCATATCGACGTGACAACCCATTTGCCAAATCCTTGAAATGTTGTAGAATAAAACAATAGCAACAGCAATTTACGTTTAGTTCGGCTAGCTTCGCCAACAAAAAGGCGATGTTGGTCGACTCGTCGAAGGAGGTTCCCATGCAAAGTGGCGACGACATGTTGAAGCAGATCGTTGAAAAGTCAGCACTAGATTCTGATTTCAGACAGCAGCTTCTTGCAGATCCGAAGAGCACAATTAGTCAAGAACTTGGAATTACGATTCCTGAATCTATGACTATAAAGATTCACGAAAGCGACATGCAGACGGTGCATCTAGCGCTCCCACCGGATCCACATATCACCGAAGAGCAACTCGAAGCGATTTCCGCTGGGTTGTGCTGCTGCTGGTAGATGTCATCGCGGCTTAGCCGCGCAGCAACGCGTGTTCGCTCGAATGCGTGTTTGCCTTGAAATTTGAATGGGTCTACACCTTGTTATTTGGTGTAGACCTTTTTATTTAAAGTCGGTCAGCTTACTAGGATAACGCGGCGGACAGGACCATAAATACGTACGCCTTCGCTTTGCGAAGCTGGTTATCTTCGATCACGAGTTTTATATGGTGGATACCACGAAGCAGTACGTAACGAGCGGACTTCCCAAACAGTGTCGTTGGTTTCGTAACCCAGGAAGCGAGTTCGTGTAGTTTCGCTTGATCCACAAGCGCCTCTCGACTCAATGCATCCAAGAAAGGATCCCAGTCGGTTAGACCATCGAGCCAGTACCTCGAGTCTTTCGTGTATCGCTGCTTTACGATGAGCGTTAAGCCAAGTGTAGGTCCAATACCTTGTTGGCGCACGTCGATATTCGCACCAGACCTTACGATGTTCACCCTTTCCTTGAACCGAGAAATCACTTCTTCAACGACTGATGTTTCACCGGGCCAACCGAGCGTATTTAGATAGTTGCATATTTCGGTTTGCGTTTTAAAACCCATGATCGCAAGACGGATCGAGCGCTCTCGGGATGGAAACACCCCAAAAGAGTCCATACGCGTATCTTTTGGTTGAGCTAAATAAGCTCTTCTCACGTGCATGCGCTCGTGCTCATCAAGGTTCCAACCAACGCTCGAAACGAGCGAGTCAACGATCAAACTCACATCGTCGACTTGACCTGCTGAGCCGATTATCGGTCGTTCACCTGGTCTAAGAAACATGCCAGGAACTTCGCGAGCCACTTCATTCGCGGAACCAATGTCGTACTCCAGCATCAACTTACGCCCGACAATCTCTTGAAGATCCGAATCTTCTGATTCAATTTGATCAAAGATTTGCGTGATTATTTGCGCAGTCGAATCTTTACTGTTGTTCTGGGCGCATTCGTAAAAAAATTCTGCAGATAGAGTTCCACTCGCCAGCGATACACCAAAGTCTGCCTGCGGTTTGGGATCCTGAAGCGGTAGTTCAAAACCAAAAGGCAGAGCAGCCAAGGATATTGGGAGCGTATTTCCACGACTGAGTATGTCGGCCCATTCAGTCTCACCGATTAGTGTTGGCGAGACGAAATTTCGAAAATGGTGTAGCAAATCGCGCATCGTTTCGCCTTCGTCGGCGAGACGGTCTTGCGTCAGATTGACAGCTTCGTCGATTTCCATAGTGCTCTTATGCGATCACGGGCGCGGGGTTTAGATCACTTTCCGCGCAAGACTGTGGACGGTAACCCATAGTAACAGGAACATCGTAGAGACGGCCAGGCGCGAATCGCGCCCAGAAATGCCGCATCCCGGGTACGATCACCCGAACTACGGGCATTTCAATATCAGGTCTGGTCTGTTCGAGTACTAGGAACTCCATCCCTTTAGCTTCAATGAGCTTTCGACAATACTCCACGTCATCGCGTGAATCGTCCGATTCAACCATCTGAAAGTCCGATGCTGTAAGTAATGTCCCGTCTTGCGGTAAAAGCCAACGACACTCATCGAGTCGCGCCGTTCGCCACCACCATAGTGCCAACGGGTCATCAATCATGGGACGGCCGTCGCGACTTCCGGGGCGGGGCAACCAGGTAAGGCATTGGTTCAGTTCACATACCGCTCGTAGCGCCGCGATTCGAGGATGTGCGTGTGCCCCGGCGCCATAAATGATGTCTTCAGTCGCTTCATTCAGTCTGCGTGAGACCGCAACAAACGTCGGAATACCAAGATCTGAGGTGACGTCGAGTAACCAAATTTCTCTCTCATAGCGCGTGTAGTAATCCGATGCTAACGCCAAAAACTCGTCATCAAAGGTAGTCAAATCGACTTTCGGTACCCGCAACTGGTTGTACCACCAGATAGCGAAAGCATCACGCTCTACTAATTCGTAGAAGCCTTGAAGGATGGCCTCTTCCAGTGTGTTACCGGCGGCGCAGCCATTGGAATCTGCGAATAGATCGGCATTACTGCGTTGTTCCGCTGGCATGCTGTAAAGCATCGACGTTGGCAGGTATTTGTGTCGCCTTTCTGTTAGTGACCAGACGGGCGTCCAATCGATTTTTACATTGGGATCAAGTCGCGGTGGCACCATGTTGTATAGGTGTCCCTTCGAATTGATGTTCTGGGCATTGTTTAGCTGCTCGTCGCTGAATAACTGCACATCATTGGGATGGATCGCTTCCTCCCCGATCGCTAAATCCTTGAAAGTCTTGTGAACACGAATCTCATCACCGTGATACGCTCCGGAATAGCGTTCAACCGCTTCGCAAAGCGCGCTCACTTCAGACTGTTCACGCGTGCTCCCTTTCCCAGCGCTCTTACTGCGAAGGCTTCGTCTGAGAGAACTCAAGCTGCGGCTTCGTATCCCGAGATTGCTCCCTGCCCAATAGACATGGAGCCAAGAATCAGTTTCGTCAGTTGTGCGCGATAACCATGTCACAACGCCACTGATAGGGCTGATGACGTGCCGATACTTGGCGAGTGTGACCTCCGGTGCGACGGTTCGAGCGCCACCGCTGTTTCGATGAGGTTTCGGACTTGGATTTAGCTTCAGGGGTAATGGTTCTCGATCTGGTCGAAACAAATCCTCATCGCCGCACGCCTGGCACTGGGGTCTTCGACTCACCTGGTGTTTCGAGCTTTCGAATGTAACGGTGTTCATCGCGATTGCGTGTTCGTGGATTGGGGAAATTTCACCAAGGACTAACCATTTGACAATCTCAGATGCGACTAAGCGAAACACTGCATCGAGCACCACTGGCTCGGTGGCGAAAGGTTTAAAGGCAGCTTCATCACCAGAGAAATTACGTAGGAAGTTGTGCACCTCTTGATGGTTTCTCATTCGATAGCTAAGACACGACCAACAAGGACCGTCTTTTGCTCTTCCGAAAACTGGTCCGAACAACGGCTGGATTCCGCGTGGTCGCACCATAAGCCAAGGTGTACCGCGTTCGAGATGTTGTTCGTTTATAGTCGAAAATCGCTCCTCAAGATAATCGTCGCAGACGTGAACGCGTAGCTGAGATCCGTGACGCGCCAGAGTAATACCACTCGCTTCAAGCTGCTGGGCTAACTCGCCGCTATCACCGTCTAGGTCTACTATCGAACCAGCTATCGCTTGTTCGACGAACCGCGGCGTCGCACCAAGTGAAGACCAGTACGCAGCCTTTGAATGTGCCATGTCGTACTCGCCGGAAACAACGTAGCCCTTACTTGACAGCGAAGCAATCGCATCTTGGATCGCAGACACTGCATACCGATCTTCTAGCTTAGTAACGATTTCGCTTAGTTGCTGTTTTCCATCGAGCAAAGGCAGCAGATCATTCGTTAGTCGCCCATGAAGCAATGTGTTGAAAGACTCGGAAACCAACAACGCTTGCTGGTCCCCGATGTCGCGGAATTCCAGATGCGGGGTGAGCATTGGAACGTTGACTTGCCCTTGGTCCTCGGGTGTCGTCCTGATCAGCAACCCGCTTCGGGCTACGTCAGCCGAATCGGGTTGCACTCGGGGATTCCGTATCGGATGAGTGGATGATTTGAAATCCGCTAGACCACTGATCCCAAGTCGCGGTTGACTTGGTCTGCTGATTCCTGCAAAGTCGCGTTCAGCGCGTCAATGGTGTCGTATCCACACGCGCTGGCGACGACTGATTTCACCTTCTTACCGGCTTCGTCTAAGTTCGAGCCTTCTTCAAGGACAAGCCGCTCTACGCCTTGTAACGACCGCATCAGATCCGCTGCTTGCGCTGCGGCACCTAGGTCGTGCTCCTCGAATATCGTATTCGCTGATGGTGCAGGATCGTCTATATTCTCGGTTCCATTTTTTAACCGAAGTACATGCGCTGTAGCTTCAACGACGTCAAGACCCTCGCGGACGTACTTGTGAGCTGATTGTGGGTCTGCTGTACTTTCTCTAAGCTCATCTGCCAGAGTTTTAATGCGAGAGTCGTCGGCGCGAATTTCCGCAAGGATTTCGCTGCGAACTTTTTCGACCGTCTGCTTAAACTCCGAGTCGCCAAAATTAAAAATACATCGCGACCGGGTCAGAAGATCCGATTCACCAGATTCAAGATTCTCTGTATAGGCTTTAAATTCATCGATTGTGAACGATTTAGTTTGATTACCTTTAGTTTGACTTGCCGAAAACACAAGGCTGTCACGCGCTAGATCTTGAAGGCTTGCGCGAAAGCGTATTGAAAGGCGATTGAATATCACGGATTGATTGGTATCGTGGATGAATATCGCCTCAAGAGGGATCCCAGGATAGGCTTCCCGACTGGCGAGATCACCTACGAACATCGCGACGAGACCGCCATCGTCTACGTCGCCATTTCGTTCGACGAAATCCGCTACAACGGACGTAAGTACGGAAACAACGATGGCTTCAGCAAGGTTTGACAGAGCGGTCGACGCCTCTAACGGCGACAGATTTCCACGGATGACGTGAATGCCTAGCTGAAACGCCTTGTCATTCGACCAATTGCGTACGATCTCAACAGTATCTCGTGCATCAGCAGCAGGTAATTCCGCGATTTGATCGATCATCTCTTGAACGTCCATTTCGTGCGTCCAATATAGACGAGTTAATCCGCGCCGTGCGGTTGTCTCGTACTCTAGATCAGGCCCAAACCCCTTCGGGAGATCAAGGTCAGTAAACTCGCGATCTTGAAGATTGTCCAGTAGTTCGGGATTCCGTTCAATCGATTTGGCCAGACGTGGCGCACAGCCAAATATCTCGATGATTGAGTCGAAAGACTCGGGTCTTGATGCGGCTAGTGGGCTGTCATATGCGCGCCAGTCGTCGATTTCGGGATAGAAAATTGCACGCCACTGATCTACTAATGGATCCATTTTCTCGAACCAACGCTTCGGGCGAACAACAAGATTCATCATGTCGCTGTACGTCCCTGGCAGCTGTGGCGATTCGTCGGCACTTCGAACCTGAAGTAATGGATAGTGTCGACTTGCCATCGCATGATGGTCGGAATGGCGTTGCATTTTGAAGAACATCCAATTGCTGAACTTCCAGTCCGCATCCCAGGAATGGCGCGGCATCACTTTCTCCCATCGACCGTTCGGCAATCGAACGCGACGTAGTCCGTAGTGCTGACAGTAATTGATGATCTTCATGGAAAAGACACAGCATAGCCCGAGGAACATAAACACGAACACGGCCCAGATACCACCCATCCAAAACACGATGCCATACCAGAACAGCAGACCGATACCGTAACGCCAAAAAGGATTCGTGTAGTGCCAAATAGGATGGTTACTTCGAGCCAGGCGATCTCGTGCAGCTTTCCAGGAATTGGTGAGATTGCTCATTACTTCCTTCGGGAAATAGTGCCAAAAACTCTCACCCTTAGGCGCAGAACCTACATCATTTGGCGTACCGACCTGTGCGTGGTGTATATAGACGTGTTCAGTCGCATACTGCGGATAGGAACCCGACGCGAGTAAGAACTCCGCGATGCGTCGCTCCCATGTAGTGCGTCGATGCACGAGTTCATGCCCTACCATAAATACGGCTTGCGCTTCCATGGTCAGGATCAAAATCAGGATGACCTCTTCCCAAATCGCAAATGGGTTGGCGACGAGGATTTGCCACATTCCGAAAATGAGTGTGGGTGGCCACAAGAACGCCCATCCCCAGAGTGGCACGTTGTGCCAGAGGAGGCGTCGTTCGGGCGTGGTCTTCGGATTGATATTCCGCCCATCTGGACCGAGTAGCTTATCGAAGGGAGCTGCAACACTCATGAACAAAAACGGAGGTAACAGCCACCAACCGCCGTAGATCAATGCGAGAAATATCAGCGGAAAAATGCCTAACGGTATATAGTGCGGTAGAGCGTTAAGAATCGAGGGTTCGACGTACCGCGTGAGATCAGGTTGGGTTGATCCCATTCCACTATCAGTGGCAGTATCTTGAGCCATAGCAGTTCTTCTCTGGGCTAGCACATCCTCACGTAACCTGTATGTGCAGCTGGCGACTGGAGACAGGTTCTGGATTCAACCGAGATACCCCACAAGTCTTTCTAAGGCTTCCACGCAGAAAGCGCCGGTTATCGACTCCGAGGCGTGTCCGATCTGACCAAATGTACCCCAGTTCAATGATTGGTCGCCGAAGGCGAGTATCTCTGGCCAACTGCCGTCGTCGCGTTGCATACCAATGATCGTCTCCAATTGGAGACTCACGTCGATCTCTTTAAGACTCTCAATATTGTAGAGTGAAGAGACTGCCTGAGCAGTCTGAAGAACGTTCTCGAATCTACCGCTTTCGTCGCGCAATTCGAGGATTCGCTTAGTCAATACGGGGCGTAACTGATCGAAGCTCGTCGGTACGCAAACCATCGCTCGTGATATCGCATAGTAGAGAGTCGCAGGGTCGGGATACCACTTCGATGCGCCGATTGCACTCCCATCGGTGATTGAACGCTCCAACCAGGCTTGAGCTTTCTTCGTCTCTAGACAGTCACCAAGATACGCAATCAGATTTGCATTGACGACTGGGTCTGCTTCGATTCGGAATGGAGATACGACCTCGGGTTCGTTTTCCGCATGAATCCAGGTCAAGAACAGACCACTTTCGTCCTGATTCGCAACCATCTTTGGTACGTTTCTACGCAACAGAATCCAGGGATGGGAATTAAGAACAAGTGAGCAGAGGGACGTGCTATCCAAGTCGTTCGGCAGGTGTCGGTAGTAGCGCCACATACCAGGATATTCGATCGTGTCGGCGATATAGTGTTTCGTACGCTGATAGATGGATTGTGCGAGTTTTTCGTTCGAACATGCCAAAGCAAGCGCGCAAAAGGCGGAAATAAATGGTGGTCGTTCGAAATGTCGAGGTACTTCGGGTTTCGCGACATTAAAACGAACGCAGTTCCAGGCGCCGTTTGAATCGACGGCACTGTTCAGGTAAACCAGCCCTCTTTGAATGCTGTCTCGACCAGCTGTGACTTGCGATTGCGGGGTAGAAAACTGGTGCCCGGTCTTTACGTCCGATTTCTCGAAGGAGCGTATCGGTGGCGCAGGATCATGTAACGTCTTTCGCAGGAATTCAAGCGATCCTGCTCCTTTTTTAGCCTCCTCTCTCTCTGCTTCAGTGTATTTGTCACGTGGAGGCAACACTATGTGCGTCAGAGTGTAACTGTCCTCATGGACGCGTACTTGATGGTTCTCAGGTAACTCCACATCGAGCTCTTGCTCGATGGTCGTTTTCGGCGAATTGAGCAGGCGATCACGAAACGCATGATCTTCGTGAGATTTATCGATAAGAAAACGTTTCAGCTCTTTTGGTTTCACAATCAGCAGTTGTCGAGAACCGCGCCATCAAGTACGTGGACCATGTAATCTCTAATCTGTTTGATTGCAAGCAACACGTGGGATTGCCGGTCTAGATGATTTGTCTTCGCACCAAGTCTTTAAACACGCCTTCGACGTCCATAAGGTCACTGAATGAGCCACTTTGTACAACTCTTCCAGCCTGGAGAACGTAGATGCGGTCTGCCTGTTCTAACGTCGATAGACGATGTGCGATGACCACCCGAGTCGAAGTGAGCGTCGTCAGATTACTCATAACGTCAGCTTGGTTTTCGTTGTCGAGCCAGTTCGTTGCTTCGTCAAACAGCATGATTTTGGGACTACCCATGACGGAGCGAGCAATTGTGATGCGTTGACTCTCACCGCCCGATAGCACAGAACCACTTGTACCGACCATGGTCATCATGCCCATCGGCATGTTTTTGATTTCGTCTTCGATTTCCGCAACTCGCGCTGCACGCCACACTTCCTCGTTGTTCGCGTTTTCATGGTGGCTAACGAGGTTGTCCCATAGATCTTGCGGGTGTAGTCCAACCGATTGTGGCACAGCGCCGATCTTCCTTCGCAGCTGCTTCAAGTTCAGGTGTCTCAGATCGCGTCCATCGTAGTACACAGCGCCTGCGGTGGGACGCTCTAGTCCCAGTGCAAGCCGGAACAAGGTGCTCTTACCCGCACCTGACTCGCCAGCGATCGCGACGAACTCACCGGGACGCGCCCGAATCGTCACGTCATCAAGAATCAACGGCTCATCTGAAGCGTACCGGAAGGAAACGTGATCGAACAATATCTCACCACTGAGGTACTCTACGGAATCTCCTTCAGCCTCATTTTCAGGTATAGCGCTCAAAATCGGTTTCATCTGTTGAAAGGCAGGGAGCATCCCAGCCACCGTTCCCAACGATTCACCGAGTTGGGAGATCGCATATTGGAAGGTAAGGAAAACCGTGTAGACGACTAGAAAGTCACCAACCGGCATGACTCGATTTTCTTGCACTAGTACGGCATATAGGATGACACCTGCCGCAAGAAACGGTAACGCTGTTCCGAACGCTTTGGTGTGTCCGTCGAGTAGGCCAACTTCAAGTTCGGCACGTTTTTGCTCACGGTAGTCTCGTGCCCAGATATCGAATGCGGAACCTTCGGCGTTTTCGACTCGTAACTTACTTATGCCACCGATGATTTGAAACAATCTACCCGAAACTCGTCGTATCGCTGCAATCATTCGACCTTGCGGGTCAATTTGACGCACGGCTGATACAGACACAACGATCAGTGCGATAAAACTGAATCCGAGCGTAACAAGACCGAGTGTCGTGTCGTAGAAGAAAATCACCCCGAACACCGGGAGTAGAAAGAGCGTCGACAGGAAGCTGTCCGCAACTACGCCTTGTATCCCATCGCGAAGATTCTGGAATGTCATACCTGACATGGCTAAGTCGCCGGAAGGTTGCCGATGTAACACGCTTGGTGGTAGTCTCATAAGTCGGTCCCAAAATGCAGCTTCGAGACGCGATGCGGAACGCCCTTCGAGTCGCATCATTGCCGCGCTTTGGTAAACGTGGAGAAGTGCACCAAGCAAACCGAAGCCTGCAAGTGTTACTGCCACGGAATACAGGACACCGACGGAACCCCCAGCGGCAATATGGGTTGCAACGAATCCGAGCGCGAGGGCAGGTAACAGCTTGATCAGACCCCCTGGCAATCCTGCAAGTACGAGTCGAACCAGGTCAACGGATGATCCATGTAGTGCGATTCTGAGGAGATCTTTCGATTCGACGTCCCCTGAAGGTAATGGTTGGTAGAACAACCATGCCTCTTCTTTGAGACGGTCAGCACGCTCTGCATTCATCCTTATGCTGCGTTTACTGGCTGGGTCGATCTCGCGATATCGTCCGAATAGACTCGGTAAGAGCGCAACCGGTTGGTTATCTTCCTGGCGGAATGCGAGCATTGCGTTGCTGTCCCCATGCCACCATTTGCTCTTGTGTTCCAGTTTTACTCGTCGTGCTCGCACACCGGAGGCGTCTTGCACGTCAACGCGACTCACAGGTGTTTCCGCCGACCCCGATCGCGATGGTATGTGGAATTCGATGCCTTGATGTCTGCCGACAATTCTTAATGCGTCTACCAGAGCGCGATCATCTTCGTCAGCGTCCCGGTCAACTGGTAGGTCGTATATATTGAAGAGTCGCTGTCTCGCGGCTTTCTCAGCCGTACGTCGACTGGTGGTGCGCGCACGTTCGAGATTTGCGTCGTCAACCACGGCTAGTTGGCGATTTAGACGTTCAAGCGTAAACGCAATTCTGTAGAAGGCGCTGAGTGACGGCAGAAACCGGTCCTGTTGTACAAGCTCTTCGGTCGAGATCTGCGTAAATTGCGCTTCTTCTACTAAGGAGAGCCAGCTTGCATGCGTTAACGGAATCGAGGCGTCATTGAAGTCTCCCGTAGGCATACGTTCGGTCGAGTCAATCATGTCCATGAACAGGCTCGCGCCTGGTGGAGGCTGAGAAACCCAAACAACACCACGACGTACGGATAGGATGCAAGGTTCGTAAGTTTGCGTTCGACCCGCTTCCGCTAGCGCCGTAGGTCGAGGCTGGCGACTGACATAGCGAGAGAGTCCATCGGTGATTTCAATCAACCAGGAGTCAATCTGTTCCGCCAGTTCGGTCGGTCGTATTTCTGAGAGCGACGACGCTGGAATCTGTCGTAAAACCGTCCCAGGAGAACCTTTCGCGATGATGCTCAGCGTGGTCTCGTCATCTTGATCGTCAGGTTCGATTCCTGGTATCAGAGCGCCTGCTGCTCGACTTATTAAGTGCTGTGGCGCGGCTTGCTCGATACCGTCTTTAGATTCAACGAGAAAGAGATTAACTGAACCGCTGTCGATGAACCAGAAGCTGTTTGGATCATCGAGTTGAACTGGGAGGTTACCCGCACAGGAAACTGATTCGCCGATGCGAAGGGCTAGATCCTTAATGGACGAATATTCTGCTTTCAATTCGGACATCAGCCTGACCGAACCAGTTTGAAATAAGTGCCGGTTTCGTCGGTGATTAATTCGTCGTGCGTACCACGCTGTACTTCAACGCCCTTGTCTAGCACGATTATTTCGTCACAGTCACGCACGGTGCTTAAACGGTGAGCGACGATAAGGCAACTTACCCCCCTACGGCGTAGGGCTTCGTCCACCTCTTCCTCCGTTGCTGCATCCAAAGAGCTGGTTGCCTCGTCGAGGATGATCAATGTTGGATTCCCTACAAGTGCACGGGCAATTTCGAGTCGTTGACGTTGACCGCCACTGAAGTTGGCGCCGCCCTCCTCGACTTGTGTCGCATACCCATTAGGTCTGATCAAGATTTCGTCGTGAATACGCGCATCGCGGGTAGCTGCAAATATCGCTTCGTCGGGTACGGCAGGATTCCACAGTGTAATGTTGTCGCGTAACGACGCAGAGAAGAGCACGACCTCCTGATCGACCATCGAGATGGAACGGCGCAGTACGTCTTCTGGAACTTCGTCACGCACGTGACCATCAAAGAGAATCTCGCCCGACCAAGGTTGGTGTATACCGGATACTAATCGCGCTAACGTTGATTTACCGGAACCGCTTGGACCAACAACGGCGACGCGCTGCCCTGGTTTAACCACGAGATTAAAGTCCTTGATCAGTGGCGGCCGATTCGTGTTGTAGCCAAACGTGACGTTTCGCAGCTCAAGATGGCCGGTTAGCTGCAAGCGACCGTTTAACGTAGGTATGGACTCCGAACCCGGACTGCGGCGACTAAAAACGGGGTCTTCCGGCGTTTTTGCTATGTCGTCGAGACGTTGTAAGTCAGTTTCGAGCGCCTGCCGTTCATCGGCGAACTCCAGAAATCGACCAATCGGTGTAAGAAACATCTCGGCCAATATGTAGAAACCGACCAGCATGCCCAAGGTCAAGTCGTTAGCTAGCACCATACTTGCACCGACGCCTAGCACTATCGCTGCTCGAAAGATGGCGATGAGGCCGGGCAGAGCAGTGTTGATCGAGACAAGCTCAGAATAGAGTTGTCGTGTATGTAGTTCTCGAGCTTGTTGACCACTCCAACGCGAGAAAAAACGGTCATCAGATCCCGTCATACGCAGATTGTCTGCGTGACTCAACATTTGCATCCCGACACCGATTAAGAGGCCTTGTTCGCGTCGCATTGATTGACTTCGAATCGCACGAATCCCGTTTAGGAAATGTGCCAAAACGGCATGTAGAACACCAAGTAAGAGCACGATCAACGTGAGTAATTCGTCGTAGATGAACATCGCGACAAGTAAGACTGAACTCATCGTCATATCGATGATCATGACGAGAAATCGCTCAGTAAGGTTCTTTGCGATCCGGTCGATTGACGACACTCTATCGGTTAGGTCACCGACGAGTCTGTGATAGAAAAAATCGACAGGTAGCCGAAGCATTCGTGAGAATCCTCGGCCGTATCCAATCACCGATATCCTGACGGCGAGGCGTTTTAAAAATCGATGCTTAAGCAGTGACAGAATGTATGCGAGGATTCCAGCACCGATTAATACGCCCACCAAGCCAGTCCAGGCGCTACGGTTCAGTAGCAGACTGTCGACGAAGATGGTTAGGGAGGTTGGAACCGCGAGAGCTAGAAAGGACAACATCAAACCGCAACCGATTACACCGAGGAGCACGCGCCAAGAACCTGTCAGTAAGGTCCTTAGCCGGTCGAGTAACCCCGGTCGTTCGCCGCCGGTTTTGAACTCAGGTCCAGGATTGAGACGAAGTGCGATTTTGCTGTACGCCTTATTGAACTCTTCTCCCGACACTCTTCGTCGACCTGTAGCGGGATCGTTAAGGTAGAAGTAATGCTCGTCGTAGCCTTCGAGGACAACGAAATGACTAAATTGCCAGAACAGAATGAGCGGTAACTGCAGTAGCTTCAGGGACTCGCCGCGGACACTCAGTCCGCCCCCCTCTAGTCCATAGTGCCTTGCGGCGCGCAAGATGCTGGCCGCGCTGCTGCCATCGCGACTCACTTCGCACTTGTCGCGCAGTTCGGTGAGTGGTACCCACAGACCAAAGTAGCCTAGGACCATGCCTAAGGATGCGGCACCACATTCCGTTGCATGCATCTGCAGCAGGATCGGCGTTGAAACCTTGTGCCTTAAGCGTCCGGATACCGTTTTTTCGATCCCGCCATTGGCGGCGCGGGGTGACATTTCAGGCTCTTCTCAGCCCGAAAAGAGATATAGGTGATTGGAGGTCTAGGTCAATGACGATCCGGCAGTTTCTATCACTGATGCCAGCTGTGTCGATTTCTTCGTCCGAAGTAAAGAAGACCCGATACAAACCTAAGTCCACCGAGGGTTGCGAAGATTGCAGTTCTTCGTCCACACGTGCAGCGACGATATCGGAGACCTTGCCGTGAATACGGACTGTTTCG
>JAPOVY010000030.1 GCA_026707905.1 Gammaproteobacteria bacterium
GATCGCTTCCGATGGGTCGTATGGGTGAAGCACATGAGTGCGGTAACGTCGCTCTCTTTCTCGCGTCCGAGTATGCGTCGTACCTTACCGGGTGTGCCATCAACATGGATGGTGGTCTTTCGCCCGTCACGTAGTGAGTTCGTGAACCCGTTGTGAGTCAATACCTGCTCGCATGTGACGAAGGCACGAGCAGTGCGCGTAGTGTCCTGTTTGACCGTGAAGGTAACGTCGCAGCAAGCGCGCAGATCGAGATACAGAGCACTTTCCCGAAAGACGGTTGGGTCGAGCAGAACGCGAACGCAATTTGGGACGCTCAACGCCAAAGCATCAGTAATGCACTCGACCAACTAGGCGCACACGCTTCCGCTCTACACGCTGTTGGTATCACTAATCAGCGTGAAACCACGATCGTTTGGGATAGATCAACAGGCGAGCCCGTGGGACCCGCGATTACTTGGCAATGCCGACGTACCGCAGATCAGTGTGCGGCGATTAACGGTTCAAGTGATGCAGCGTGGATACAAGCGCGCACCGGACTGAAGATCGATCCGTACTTCTCGGCGACAAAGTTAAGGTGGATTCTGGATAGCAGTCCGGATTTACCTAAACGAGCGAAAGACGGCGAGCTCGCATTTGGAACCGTCGATTCCTGGCTGAACTTTAAGCTCACAGATGGTCGATTGCATGCGATCGATCGTACCAACGCCTCTCGAACGCTCTTCATGGATCTTCGAGAAGGTGCCTGGGACAACGAGTTACTAAGTTATTTCGACATTCCCCTCGAGATACTGCCGACGATTGCACCTTCGTCGGGCGAAATAGGCTATACCTCAGGTGATGTGTTAGGCGTTGAAATCCCTATCGCCGGTGTCGCAGGTGACCAACAGGCAGCTTTGGTCGGCCAGGGGTGTACCACCCCAAACTCAGCGAAACTCACCTATGGCACAGGCGCGTTCTTGTTGGTTCACACCGGAACTGAAGTTCAGGTATCAAAAAGTGGATTACTAAGCACGACGACGGCGAGTCTTGGTGACAGCGATGAGTTTGCACTAGAGGGTTCGGTGTTCTCCGCTGGTAGTGCCATTCAATGGTTGAGAGACAACCTAGATATCCTCAGTACAGCGGCGGAATCGGAAGAACTCGCAACCTCCGTGCCAGACAGTGCGGGCGTCTACCTAGTGCCTGCCTTCGAGGGACTTGGAGCACCACATTGGTCCGCAAACGCTCGCGGCGCTTTGGTTGGTCTGTCGAGGTCTGCTGATCGTCGCCATATCGTCAGAGCCGCGCTTGAGTCAATTGCGTTACAGTCATACGACCTTATCGCTGCCCTTGAGGAGGATACGGGTGACAGAATTGCTGAGCTTCGGGTCGACGGCGGCGCAGCGGTGAATGACTTTCTCTTGCAGCTTCAGGCTGATTTGCTCGATCGACCGGTTTTGCGTCCTGTGGATTTAGAGTCCACGGCTCGTGGTGCTGCGAATCTTGCTGCTACGGCGTCTGATTTTTGGTTGGACGCTCACTATGAAGTGGATCGACGCTTCGAACCGAGTATGTCGGTAACGGATCGGGAGTCTATGCTCGATGGATGGCATGCCGCGGTAGATTCGGTTCTCTAACGTATTTCGAGCATTGTTTTCGCGCTCGTCTTCAAAGGTCTTAGGCGAATCACTATTTAGACGAGATTCGCCCACATTTTTACTCTGAAAATAACTGTGAAATGTATGTGCTTCATAGCCTTTCAGAGTAGATTTCATAGTAGTGAATCTTGATCAATTCTTGCGTCGACCAGAGAGTAAGACGCTTGAATTCAAGCGCGATCAATTGTGTCCAAGGCGAGTTATCGCGCACGGCGGTCACGTTTGCGAGCACTTTCGAAGACGCGATTCAGTTTCGGCGCGAGCCAAAGTCGAAAGTGAAAGAAAAAGTAAACCAGGCACGTCTTTAGTTGTACAAACGCCCTCTTTACACCTCAAACGACCGACACGATAGCCGTCTCACATGTCTGACTCCGACCTCGCGCTCCTAAATCGGTTTTACCGAGACGGGGATACCGCTGCAATTGAGGAATTCATCAGTCGTAATCGAGAGGCTGCTTGGCGCTATGCTCAAGTATTTACCGACGCCGACTTGGCAGAAGATATCGTTCAGATCGCCATCGTGCGTCTATTGAATGCAAAACCGGCGAACGGGAAAGTCTCAAATGCGATAGCGTGGCTGCGAGCGATTGTCTACTCCGTCGCGATTGATCAGGTCCGATCAGAGAGTAAACGTGCGGATAGAGAGTCAGGTGTCGTGAATGATCTGATTTCGATTCAGAAAGACATGGACTTAGAAAGCACCACAATGCGGACTCAACTACTTGAGGTCATTAGAGAAGAAATCGGGAAGCTAGCGCCTCAATTTCGCGAACCTCTCATTCAAAGGTACTTCAAAGGGCTTTCATACCGAGAAATCGCAAATACGCTTCAGTTGAAGACCAATACGGTCTCCACACGTCTTGCGCGAGGACTTCACCAGCTGACACTCGTCCTTTCACAAAAAGGTCTTCTCGAGTTGTCGGCTCCCACCAACACTAGTCGTCAATCTGGAGAAGGTATCGTCATGCCAAAGCTATCCCAAAAGACCATAGAACTTAACAGACGCCTCGCTGAACGATGGCACGAACTGTGGGCAGTTTCCAACCAAGGTTTAGGTAGATTCACTTCCGTCTGCCATGAGGACGGAACGGCAAGTATCACTTGGCGCGAAGACTGTCCGGTAGGTAAATCACCACGATTCCACACAGAGTTCCCAGATCAAGCGAACGAAAGGCGATGGGTTGAAAATACGATCTGTTTCACGGACGCTACTACGATGGATTGGTCCCGACTTACGACGCAACACGGTCGAGTCGTGGATGGAACTGTTGAGTCTTGTGAGGACTACGAGCTAGTGCCTTCAGGAAACAAGCTGACAATCTCTCGGAACGGTGAACATCGAGGATCTCTTCAGCTTGAAGCGGACGGGCCGATTATCACGAACTCGTTATTGCCAGTTGTCATACGTGAACATAGGCGGGTTTCGAATGATCAGTGGCCCATCAGGATGCTCGGATTGCTACCTCAAGAGTCTCGAGAATCCGGTGGTTCCGACTGGGCGCTGATTCCGGTCTTTGGTCGATACGCCGGTCAGATTGGCAAACCAATGTCGAGGGGACACCTCTACGAAATCGGCTCGGAAACCAACGTCCACATGGAAATCACAATCCTGACCAGCAGTGGAGGGCGTTTAACGGGTTGCTTTTGGGAAGAAGAGGGATACGCTGTTGTCGATGACGAGGAGTCTGCTCGAGCAGCCTACCTAGCCTCACAAAATTAACAGATCGGTCAGACGCTAAGCCTACAACGACTCTCGTGGACAAATTGATAAAGGGGATGAGAGTCGTTGTGTAAAAGGTCAAGGCGTAGCTAAAGGCGCTCGAATTTAGGAAATCGTAATTTAGACTACTCAATAGAATAGATACAGACGCTACGTCTGTCGGTCGGTCAGTCGAGCGCACTACCCAAAGCACAGCCCGTGGAGCGACGGTAGGTAATGCGCCAATTCATATTGCTTTGCACCTTTTTATTTACGAACGCTGTACTCGCGAACTCTGTACCGCTATGGAAGTTCTTTGAACCATACGATTTGTCTCTGTTGAGCATCTCACCGAACGGTACATATCTGGCAGCGGCGATTCTGCATGGTGACGGCGCCGAGCAGGACTGCAAATTGCAGGTCGTGAATCGCGAGACGGGTGAAGTCGAATACACGTTTGGAATGCCGGAGAAGAGAAGAATCTCTAGTGTACGGTGGATCGACGACGAAACAATCTTGATCCGACCGTCTCGCAAAATTCCCAACGAAGACGCGTATTTCGCCACATACGAATATATGAAAGTTTCCGCCAAGGACTGGAAAACGATTGATTTGCCTGTTGGCCGGATATACAACCTGCTCTATGAAGAACTAGACCATGCTTTGATTACACGTATCGACGGTCGTTACGTTGATTTATTCAAGATTCACCTTCAGTCTGGCGCGAGATCGAAAATCGCACGATCTCCGGCACGGGGTAGTTCATTCGTTCTAACGGAAGATAGGAAGGATGTCGCATTTCATGTTGGCACGGATGAAGATGGATACACGGTTGTGCATGAACGTCTTGGTAATGCCGACTGGAAGCAACTCGCTCGCTATCGTTTCGATCAAAAAGGTTGGCGACCTCTTCAGGCAGCTTTCAAACCTGATGAGTATTTCACGAGAGACTGGCGAAATGCGAGAGGAATTGAAGCGTTAGGTATCTACAACCGAGTCACTGGCGAGCACAAAGAGGTTTTTCGTGATGAAACGTACGACATTGGTTCGATACTGGACGACAGATTTGGTAACGTGTGGGGTCTCTCGATCAACCACCACTACCCAAGGGTGGTCTATCTCAATCCCAATCACGCATTGGCGAAGGTCCACAAAACGTTACTGAGTCACTTTCCCGACAGATCGGTAAGTATCAGAAACTACACACACAACTATCGGACTGTTGTGGCCTACATTAGCTCCGCAAACGCTCCTTCTGAATATGTGATTCTGGACGCGAATACCGGATCGATTGACCAGATTACGGATCGTGTGAAGGAGATCGGATTGGATGCCCAACGGTTGGCGCGAATGCAGCCGTTTGGGCTCAAAGCCCGAGACGGTACCCCTGTCTATGGGTATCTATCTTCCGTGGAAGAAACACCACGACCGGGTCCCATGGTAGTTCGCGTTCATGGTGGTCCGCATTCGCGAGATTCATGGAATTGGAGCAGCGAAGTTCAGCTGCTTGCATCTAGCGGTTTCCACGTCATGCAGGTGAATTTCAGAGGTTCCAGCGGTTTTGGATTGGACTACGAGACGATGGGATACAAGCAGTGGGGCGGTACGATGCAAGATGATGTAACCGATGCAACGGTCTGGGCAATCGATGAAGGTATCGCGGACAAGGATCGGATCTGCATCATGGGCGGTAGTTATGGTGCGTATGCAGCGCTCATGGGCGTCGCGAAGGAACCAGACCTGTATCAGTGTGCGATCGGTTATGCGGGGATCTATGACGTAACTGCAATCGAACGGATTGGCGACGTTTCACATAGCAAAACAGGTATCGATCGATGGAAAATCACCATTGGTGCTAATCGGGAAGAAAGAGAACCAATGTCAGTGCTAAATTACGCTGATAGGATCAAGGCAGCCGTTATGCTAATTCACGGGGGCCAAGATCGACGAACGCCACCTGAACATTTCCATCGAATGAAAGAAGCGTTCGAAGATATTGCTAAACCCGTCGAAACGCTTTTCCGAGCGAATCAAGGGCACGGCTTCTTCGGTCGCGATACGGTCATGTATATGTACGGGGAGCAGCTTAAGTTTCTGAACAAACATATCGGTAGTGACGAGC
>JAPOVY010000156.1 GCA_026707905.1 Gammaproteobacteria bacterium
GAATCTGTCTATAAGTAAATCAAATCCGGTCCTCGAACATCCGCTCGAGGACCGGAGTCGGATACGCTATGCTACGTCGAATCGGTCAAGATTCATGACCTTCGCCCACGCCGCGACAAAGTCGTTTACGAAGTGTTCTTCGCTGTCATCGCTACCGTACACTTCTGCGATCGCGCGCAGTTGCGAGTTCGAGCCGAAAGCCAAGTCAACGCGCGATGCCGTCCATTTCAGGTCACCGCTCGTACGATCGCGACCTTCAAAGGTTGATTGATCATCAGACGTCGCTTCCCACGCGGTTGCCATGTCAAGAAGGTTCACGAAGAAGTCGTTTGATAACGTGTCTGAGCGACTCGTCAATACACCTTCCGAGGAGCCTTGGTAATTTGCATTCAACGCACGCATACCGCCGATAAGTGCAGTCATCTCTGGTGCTGAAAGACCGAGAATTTGCGCTTGACCAACTAGGCGATGTTCTGGTGCTGCGCCGTTCGACTGACTAGCGTAGTTTCGAAATCCATCCGTCGTCGGTTCGAGTACGGCAAAGGATTCTTCATCCGTCTGTTCGGCAGTAGCATCGTTGCGTCCAGGCGTGAAGGGCACAACGACGTTGTGTCCAGCATTGCTCGCCGCTTTTTCGATTGCCGCGCAGCCACCCAAAACAATCAAGTCAGCCATCGATACACGTTTGTTGCCGCCGGCCGATTCATTGAACGAGCTTTGAACTCCTTCAATGGTCGCGAGCGCACGGGCGAGATTCGCTGGTTCGTTGACTTCCCATGCGTTCTGTGGCGCAAGTCGAATGCGAGCGCCGTTTGCACCACCACGCAGGTCCGTACTTCGAAACGTGCATGCGGACGCCCAAGCGGTTTTGACCAGGTCACTGATGGACAAGCCCGAATCAAGGAGTTTGCTCTTTAGCGAATCGATGTCTTGTTGATCGATAACAGCATGGTCGACCGCAGGAATCGGGTCCTGCCAGATCATGTCCTCGTCCGGAACTTCCGATCCGACGTATCGAGATCGAGGTCCCATATCACGATGCGTTAACTTGAACCACGCGCGCGCGAATGCGTCCGCTAGTTCATCAGGATTCTCGTGAAAACGTCGAGAAATGGGTTCATAGATAGGATCCATTCGCATTGCCATGTCTGCGGTGGTCATGATCGGTGCATGCCGCGTATCGGGATCGTGTGCGTCGGGAACGGTATCCGCACCTGCGCCATCCTTCGGAATCCACTGGTGTGCGCCAGCAGGACTCTTCGTTAGTTCCCACTCGTAACCGAATAAGGTGTCGAAATAGCCGTTGTCCCACTGTACTGGATTAGGAGTCCATGCGCCTTCAATACCACTGGTAATGGCGTCACTTCCGTTGCCATTCCCGTGTTCGCTTGCCCATCCGAGCCCTTGTTCAGTGATATCCGCACCTTCAGGTTCTCGTCCGACCAGCGCTTCATCGCCAGCACCGTGACACTTGCCAAAGGTATGTCCACCGGCTACGAGAGCAACCGTTTCCTCGTCGTTCATCGCCATGCGTCGGAAGGTTTCTCGGATGTCGCGACCTGACGCGACAGGATCGGGCGTAGCGTTCGGACCTTGGGGATTGACGTAGATCAATCCCATCTGAACGGCACCAAGTGGCTTCTCGAGATCGCGGTCCCCGCTATACCGTTCGTCTCCGAGCCATTCGTTCTCCGAACCCCAATAGATGTCCTCTTCAGGATCGTAGATATCTTCACGACCGCCGCTAAAACCAAGCGTCGTTCCACCCATAGACTCAATCGCGCAATTGCCTGCGAGAATCATCAGATCCGCCCACGAGAGCTTGCGACCGTACTTCTGCTTGACAGGCCAGAGAACTCTTCGAGCTTTGTCGATATTGGCATTGTCAGGCCAACTGTTTAACGGCGCATATCGGAGCGTACCGGTACGGGCGCCGCCACGGCCATCGCCGATTCGATACGTTCCAGCGCCGTGCCATGCCATGCGAATAAACAACGGTCCGTAATGACCGTAGTCTGCGGGCCACCACGGCATCGACGTAGTCATCACGTCGATGACATCCTGCTTTACAGTCGGTAGATCCAGCGACGCGAACTCCTTTGCGTAATCAAAGGAATCGTCCATAGGGTCGGACGCCGGCGAGTGCTGGTGAAGTAAATCTAGCCGTAACTGGTTTGGCCACCAGTCGCGGTTTGAAACGTGCTGGCGACCGGTCGATTGACCACCAAATGGGCACTCAGCTTCACTCATTGATTTCCCCTTAAGCTACTGATATTTAGTTTGACATGTTAAGCATAGGCAAAGGGGTCGTTCTAGTAAAACGATTAATAATTGTCGTATTAATCGTAAAAAGCGAACAATGAGGCACGTAGATGAAGCGTCTACCTACGATGAAGCAGTTGCAGTACCTAGTTGCACTCGCAGAAACGCGTCATTTCGGACGTGCAGCGGAGCGTTGCTTCATCACGCAATCAACGCTTAGCGCTGGCATTCGTGACCTGGAAACCGTCCTTGAGATTGAGGTAGCGGAACGTTCGAATCGCCAAGTCATGTTGACGCGTGTTGGTGAACGGATCGCCGAACGAGCACGCGCGCTTCTTCGCGACGCCGAGGATGTGATGGACATCGCGCGCGCGAGTCGCGCTTCGATGACTGGGGAAATGCGTTTAGGAGTGATCCCGACGATTGGTCCATTCTTTCTGCCGACTGCCATGCCTTCATTGCGGTCGCGATTCCGTAATCTGAAGCTCTACATACGGGAAGATAGAACCGCGCAGCTACTTTCGCGACTCCGCGAAGGCGAACTCGATCTCGCTGTCATCGCATTGCCGTTCGACACAGGCGATTTCACGGTCGAAGTCATCTTTGAAGACGAGTTACTTTTCGCGTGTGCGCGGGACCATCCGCTAGCTGGAAATGAGGTCGTTGACCTTGAAACGCTAGCCATGGATCAGCTTATGTTGCTGGAAGAAGGTCATTGCCTTCGCGATCAAACACTTGAATTCTGTCAGGATCGTAATCTAAAGTCGACGAGTCCATTTGAAGCAACCAGTCTGCATACGCTTGTGCAGATGGTTGCAGCAGACATAGGAGTGGCTCTCATACCAAAACTCGCCGTCGACGCAGCGATTACGAATGGTGCGAACGTATCACTTTTACGTACGAGATTACCCGCATTTCGCAAAATCGGCGTTGCTTGGCGTTCAACGTCGTCGCGAACGGGAGATTTTCAAACGTTAACGCGGTTCTTTCGCGAAATATTCTCGTTAGCTGTATAGACGCAATGTCATCATTAATGTGTTTGAGACTAGAGAATCTTCGAGACGTGGCTGTATCACCTATGACACGGTGCCTTGAGAATTACCTCTTGTTTCGCTACGACTGACTCGACGATTGTAGAGAGTGGTACGGTTCAATTGGACTATGCGTGATTTCCCCGGTCGTTATTACCAGGGGCACGGGTGACTATTCCCATAATTGGTATATGGGAGATTTCAGCTTACAACAATTTCTGATTTCTCGTCGCGATGACATCATTGGTGCCGCGGAAGAGAGTGGTTTCTATAACGTTCGGCTTTTCGGATCCGTAGCAAGAGGCGATTACTCGGATGACAGCGATATTGACCTCTTGGTGGACTATCACGCCTCTACGTCAATTTTTGATTTGGGTCACTTAATCGGACGATGTGAAGAGATACTAAACAGGCGTGTCGACGTAGTAACACTCGGTTGCATACCGGAAGAAGATCATGAGAGTGTATTACGCGAGTCCGTGCCATTGTGAGTGGCAAATCAAGAAATGTAGAACTTCTAGAACATATTTCCGAATGCATCTAAAGAATCAATGAGTACACAGAATCTTCTAAGGAAATCTTCTTCGGATCCAACTTAATACAAGATGCCGTGATTCGGAACCTCCAAGTACTCTCCGAATCCACCATGAGGCTAACTACAGAGATTAAAGCGACGGAACCAACGATTGACTGGCGGCGGTTACGTGACTTTCGAAATGTTCTTACGCACGGTTATCTTCTGCTTGACAAGGAACTAATTTGGATTGCGCTAGAGCTTCTTCCTCCGTTGAGGGACGCTGTCGAACGAATGCGAATACTCGCTCAACGTAGCACGACGGCTACGCCGCCAAACGACGACTCTGACTGACGCACTAGATTCAAGTACGGGTTTGCGGTACTTTGATAAATAACCACGAGTGCTCCAGTAACCACTTGAGCACGACCGCTCAAACCGTAGTTCGTTTTTTGAAGGCTCGCTAGAGTTGCGAACGGCGTTGCGCAGAATCTTCAAGCTTAGTTTCGCTACTTCGAGACGGAATCACTGACGGCAAGTGAAGGCGTAACTTACTTAAATAGAAAACCTACTTAAAACAAACTCGTATGGACTCGACTAACGTAGATGAATGGCGATTTGACAATAGTTCGAAAAATCGCGCGACGTTCTAAGGCAAAGCGCTCTTGAAGATTTTCGCTTCCTTTCGCGCAATCTCAAAGGCGGTTTTACCGTTCCGATTCGTGATACTTGGGTCGGCGCCGGCTGCTAATAAGGCTTCCGCAGCTTTTACCTTTCCTTC
Organism: Gammaproteobacteria bacterium; assembly: GCA_026707905.1. Lineage (GTDB taxonomy): Bacteria > Pseudomonadota > Gammaproteobacteria > Pseudomonadales > Azotimanducaceae > Bin55. The sequence continues at coordinate 4,589 of JAPOVY010000156.1, forward strand.
GTATGTAGCGCGGTGCAAAGGCGTTCGCCCTTTCTTGTCCTGTGTATTCAGGTCAGCGCCTGAATTAGCTAGCAAGGCTACGATATTGGCTTGATCCATCTCCGCCGCTAGTTGAATGGGAGCGCGATGGGATCGGTTCAAGGCGTTTGGATTAGCGTTTTGATCGAGTAGCAATTGAGTTGTGGATTCTGCTCCTGCCCGCGCAGACCAATGCAATGCGGTCATTTCAAACTCCAAAGACTGATGAGCGACGCCACGGTCCTCCTTTAGATGCTCTTCAACACGAGCCACATCATCTAGTGCACTTGCGGTACCGATGTCGTAATACGCACCGTCATCCATCAGCAATTTGGCTACGGTAAGGTGTTCTTCTGTAGTTCCGAGCTTCGGGGGCGACACCGCTTCCTGCAACGATGTTTCACCGCGTTCGCCATTGCTCTTCATACGCAATTCGTGGTGTTTGCGGACACCGTATTTGATAAGTAGCGTCGCCATTTCTACCGAGCCTCGAAATGCCGCCCAATACATCAGAGAAATGTTGTCGGGCCACCCCAAATGTGGCTTCTTAACGGACACGCACGTCGCGTCGACGACGCCCGATTCAAATAGCGCTTGCAAGGAGTCCACTGCGTCACACCATGCACCTTCATGCATCTGGTTGTAGACGTCTTGTGGCATCTGAAACGGTACTTTGTGCTCAAGTAAAAACGTGATGGCTGGACCACATCCTTTCATGCCAACCATGGTGTTGAGTAGGCGTGGTCCGATGTTGTCTAAAACGTGTGGATGTTGGCTAACGATTTCACCCATACGTTCTGTGTTTGGATGCCCGTGCCACCGTTCTGGCGTTTGGCCGAGAGCGGCGATGATCATCGAACTTTCGAAGTGGTTTAAGTCCAGTTTCGGTTCATCGCGAAAGAAGAAATCGGACTGGACACGATTGATTGGATCAACAACTCTCATTCAGATTTACTTCCTTTAGCCGACCTTTACAGAATGGTTCTGAACGGTGCAGTTCAATTGTTCGTAGTGGTGCTGACGCGTACTTGCGGCATCAGCTTCGTTCGGCATTACGATTTCAAATATACGTTCGAATTTTCCTGCGATTGCGATAGCCTGATCCGTAAGGTTGATGAGCACGTAGTGACTGTCCTCGGGTAATTGACTATGTATCCGCACAAGATTCTGATGTGATGGTTTCTCGACGCAACGTTCGTGCGGCACGAATCGATCCGGAGGGAATTCCCAAAGAAGCTCGTCAATTTTCGCAGAATCTTGCTCGTTTGCGGTAAGAATAAACACTGATTTCGCCCTTTCATATGCTTGCGAAGCCAGACGGCACGCCGTTTTGAATTTCGCATCAGCGTCAACTCTATCGAGTTGATAGAAACTAACGCTTGCGAGTGCGTTATCGTTTTTCAAATCGTTGACTTAAGATGTGTACACGACATCGTCAATTTTCGCTACGGATGGTGATGGACCCGGATTGACAATTGAAGGAACTTCGCCAGGTATCGCACCATACATGTTTACCAAGCGGATAGAGTGCGTCCGAGTGGTTCTTTTCCCAGGTACGCTAACGAGCTTCTCGTCATGATTGATGTAGGCATCGCGCCAAGATACTGTCTCCGTGAGCTCGTGGCTGTCTTTGCGGTCGTTTTCTTCGTCCTTATGCTGATTAGTCTTGGCAGTCGCTTTACCGGTTATCTGCAGGACGCTGCAGCAGGCGAGCTAGCACCCGAAGTCCTCTGGTTGGTGCTGGCGCTAAAGATGCCTGATTTCCTCCAGATCGTCATCCCTTTCAGCCTCTATCTATCGATTCTTCTGACGCTAGGTCGATTGGATGCTGACAGCGAAATGCCAATCTTTCAGATCGCGAATGTAGGGCCATTTCGATTACTCGGTTGGCTTAGCTGGATCGTTATCCCAATCGTCGTCTTTATCGCGTACTTTAGTTTTATCGTGACGCCCGACGCCCGTGCTAAGTTTCTTGAAGTACTTACGTCTCAGGAAGTCGTAAGTGAATTCGACGTCATCAAAGCAGACACGTTTCGTACGTTTGATTCAGGTCAACGGATGAGCTACATGGGTCAGGTTGATCGTGAGTCGATGACCGTAGGCGACGTGTTTTTGCAACAAAGGACGCCCACTTCTAACATAACAATACTGGCTGACCGGGGTCAGTATCACGTCGAACCTGACACGGGTGTAAGGTATCTCGAACTTTTGTCAGGTCGTCGTTACGCCCAAGACGAATCGGATCGTGGATTTAGTGTCGCGTCATTCGAAACGTTGACGCAGCGGATTGAGCTCGAGGGAGTGAACCGCTTACGAGACGATCCTTCACGAATTCCATCCTCAAGTCTCGATGCGAATGATCCGAAACAACGTCTTGAGTGGCATTGGCGTCTCGCGATGCCGATCATGACATTCATTGTCGCTTTCATTGCCGTAGGTTTAGGGCGCATCAAACCTCGCTCGGGTCGTTTTGGAAAAATCCTACCAGGCTTGCTTATTTTTGTCGCGTATTACGGATTGATCCTTGGATCAATGAATCAACTGCAGAACAGCGCGTCGTTAGCAACGATTGGATTTTGGCACGTTCATGTCTTAATGGCGCTAGTTGGAATCTACCTCATGAGGAAAAACTGGCGACCCGTATGAATGCACGTTTGATGGATTGGTATATCGGGAAAACTACCTTTCTTGCAATGGTCGTTGTGACCTTGTGCGGCGGTTTGTTGATGTTCGTATTCACATTACTCGACGCACTTCCTGATGCTGAAGAGCAAGGTGGTTTCATCGCAGCACTAGGTCAGACGGTACGAACCATGCCGCGCAAGATCGAGGAACTCGCGCCGTTCGCTGTGTTCCTTGGCGTCCTTATTGGCATGGGAAACCTGTCTTCGAATTCGGAACTAACGATTTTCCGCAGTACCGGCGTCTCCGTCGTACGCTTATTCGTGTCCGCTTGTATCCCAAGTGTCGTCATGATTGTCCTTGCTCAAACGCTCGTACCATTGATTTTCGCTGCAGACGAACGTGGTTCAGCTTCGATTGACGGGACAATCGACGCTGCGTGGATTAGAGAAGGTAAGACGTTCACTCGCATTGGCTCGATAACAGCAAGCGACACACTCCAAAGCGTTTCGCAGTACAGACTAGACGATGTCGGCAATTTGTCGCAGGTACGTGAGGCAAAAACTGCACGACCGAAGAATGACGAAGGGGGTTGGGAACTTAATGAAGTATCGGAGTCGTCGATCAGCGCGCAGCGAATCGACGTGACAACTCCACAGAATGCGACCTGGGATACACCGCGTTCCGCCGATTCGTTGATGAGCGCGTTCACCACCGAGCCACGCAAAATGTCGCTATTGCAGCTATATGAGCAGATCGACGACCTGCGCACAGCACGCGAAGACGCAAGGGAATACCAGGTCGAGTTTTGGTTGAAGCTCACTAAACCACTTAGCGTATTAGGTTTGGTGCTCATCGCTATCGGCTTCGTGGTGGGTTCGACACGAGAGATGGGGATGGGTGCGCGTCTGACGTTCGGTATTGCGGTAGGTTTCGCGTTTCATTATTTTCAGACGTTGGTGGCACCCGTGACGGTCGTTTTCGCGCTTCCACCCGCAGTCGCGATCAGCGTTCCCATCATCATGGTTTGGGCGATTGGTTTGGTATTGCTTCAGCGCATCCGATAACGCCAAAATCCAAACCCCTTTTTATAATCGGTCGCTCCCGATAGACCCGTCGTATGTCCGTTAGAACGCGTGTCGCGCCGTCGCCAACAGGTACGCCTCACCTAGGCACTGCGTACATCGCGTTGTTTAATAAAGCGTATGCAGAACAGCAGGGCGGGGACTTCATCCTTCGCATCGAAGACTCCGATGCCGCACGAAGTTCAAAACAGTCAGAAACCGATATTCTGGACGCGTTGAAATGGCTAGATCTCAGTTGGGATGAAGGTCCAGATATTGGTGGCTCATACGGCCCTTATCGCATTAGTGAAAGGTTGCGGATATACGAAGCACACGCCAACGAACTGATTCAATCCGGCGGCGCTTTTAGGTGCTTCTGTTCGCAAGAACGTCTGGACGATTTGCGTCGCGAACAACAACGTCGAAGCGAGACGCCTAAGTACGACGGTCATTGCCTCGCTTTAAGCGCAAGCGAAATCCAGCGACGTATGGATGCAGGTGAGTCACACGTCGTTCGATTGCGCGTACCTGAAACAGGGGACTGTACCTTCACCGATCAGATCCGCGGCGAAATTTCCATCCCTTGGCAGCAAATCGATATGCAGGTGTTGGTGAAATCCGATGGATTTCCGACGTACCATCTCTGCGCGACGGTCGATGACCACCTGATGGGGATCACGCACATCCTTCGTGGCGAAGAGTGGATTTCATCCTGTCCAAAGCATGTACTGATTTACGACTACTTCGGCTGGCAGTTCCAGGAACTATTTCACTTGCCGCTCTTGCGCAATACAGACCAGTCGAAAATGTCCAAGCGCAAGAACCCGACTGGCATCAACTACTACCGAGATCGCGGTTACTTACCGGAAGCACTGTTGAACTATCTCGCGACGATGGGGTGGTCCATGCCAGACGAGCGCGAGCAGTTTAGTTATGCTCAGTTCACCGAAAACCTCGATCTCATTCGGATTTCACCGCGAGGTCCTGTGTTCGACATCGAGAAACTAGACTGGCTCAACGGATGCTATATCCGCGACTTGTCGAATGATGAGTTTCAGACCCGTGTTGTGTCTTGGGCTGGGAACTCGGAGAGAGTCGAGAAAATCGTTTCGATGTTGCAGGAGCGGACCGAACGATTTGACCAAGTCTTACCTCAAGTCGAATACTTATTAGGCGACCGGAAACCGATTGACAAGGAAGATCTCGCGCACACGTCGTTATCTGAGGAGGACGTGCTGAAGATCTTGGACTTTGCTACACGAACGTTAGAGAGTGCCTCAACGTGGCGGAGCGACGAGATCGGCGTCGCGCTGCGTCAGACGGCCGAAATCTGCGGATACAAAGTGAGGGATTTTGTTGCGCCACTTTTCGTGGCGTTGTCGGGCCGTAAAGTCGCGCTACCTTTGTTCGATTCGATTGAAGTGTTGGGATTGGAACTCACTCGCGCGCGCTTTCGCTCGGCAATTGAAATTCTCGGGGGGATTTCGAATAAGAAGCTAAAGAAACTGGATAAGGAGTGGACTACGCTGACACAAACGTAGCCCATCTCCATTCGTTGTATTTTTAAAGAAGCGGCAGTAGTTCTCGAAGTCCTTCAAAAGCCCTTGTTTCCGTAGACTCCGCTTGTCGTACGGCTTCTTTTTGCGTCTCTTTGCCTTGCTGGATATCCGAAGCTCTGAGCAACGCATCCGCTGCCTCACGATAGTTTGCAGCAATGGTTGTAACGAGTTCGGTTGCTTCATTCATTGACGAAGCTAGGCCGTCAAAGTAGCTCGCTGCCATCGCTTTGCACTCACCCCAAACGACAGCGTTCCACCACGCGCCATGCTGCGTACCGTGACCTTCGTCAATCGCCTCTATCCAATTTGGATACGAAGCTGAACCTATTCGATACAGTTCATTGTGTTCACTTGCGGGGGAGGTTTCCCATATCTCCAGAGCGAACTCGATCGCAGGTTTCAAAACCTCGTGGCGAAAGTCGCGGACTGATTCGTTCCTCGATACTGCGAAAGCGGTCAGCGGTACGCCAGAATCGAATCCTTCCCATGAACCGTACTTCAGTTTTGGTGGCGTGCTGTCAGCCATCCGATCCCATGGTTGCGTTAAGTGAAAGCTCTCTTCGTCAAAACCACAGACTGTTTGATGGTCCATGCACTCGAGTGTGCACACTTTGCCATCAATGAGTGCTTGTCGAATCGCGGCGTCAAATTCAGCGCGCTGCTCGTTCGTAGCACTGTGCGGCATCACGAATCCGAGCACCTCAACATCGAGATTGAGATTCGAAAACAATTCAAGCATTGGGGCGGTTTCCCAAACATATGGTCCGCTCGGGCAAAGTTCACCGTGAATGTTCGTGATGAACGCGTGTCCCGACCCGACGAAAAGCTCCGCAGTCGACCAAGGTAAATCGAAGTACGCACTCGCAGATTGCATGACCCCAAGATGAGAGGTATTTAAAGGGGGTTGCGTGATGTCTAATTGTTGTGATGCAGGTGCATCCATACTTAAACTCGTCGTAGCTCTACTCGTGATTCAAATTCTATAATCGGACTCGACGGACGGGGCCATAGCTCAGCTGGGAGAGCGCAACAATGGCATTGTTGAGGTCGGCGGTTCGATCCCGCCTGGCTCCACCACCGATTTTGCGTCAGCTCCGCTACGACTTGCCTTCGACTATTTCGATGCTTACGCCATCAGGCGCAGCGACATAGCAAAGCCAGTTATTTGGCGTAAATTCCCAAGGTTCGACCGAGAATTGAGCACCGCGTGAACGGAGTTCGTCGCAATATGTGCGGAGATCTCCGTGGTACGTGTATCCGAAATGATCCGTTCCCCATTCGTTGTGGCTTGAGTAGTCCGCATACTCACGCATGGGAGAGGGTTCAGTAGGTACCTCGCCGGTGCGTTGTCCCCGCACGAGTAACGTCATACCGCCAAGGCTCACGTTAATCTGCGGCGCGTTGCGCGTTTGATAGCTCGCTTTGATCTCCGCACCAAGAACATCTACGTACCACTTTGCGGTCGCTTCAGGATCCGCCGCAATTAAGTGAATGTGATCGAACGTAAGTTCACCTTCAGGCATCGCGTCCTCGTATTTCGTTGAATGAAGCGATATTGTGCCTCAGACTCACTTTTTTTCGAAGTGTACGACGCCAGATTAATTCAGATAGGAATGTTTCGATCTCACTTGTGAAAAACCGCTAGCTCGCTAACATGACGATGAGCGTAGAAACGGAATTAAGGAACTAGAAGTGATTGAATGGCTCGGTATCGGTCATCTCTTCGAGCTTTCGCAGGCAGAAGCGATAGCCGGTTTCTTCACGCCTTTGGCTGTTTTCCTTGCGTTTTTTATCGCGCAGATGGTTTTACCGGGACGCAAAGTGCCTGGATATGTCATCAATTCCGAAACTGGCGAGCCCCGAAACTATCGACTCAATGGTTTACTCGTCTTCGTTCTCGCGCTGCTTGTTTGGTTTTTTGAACTAACGGGATTACCGCGCGACTGGTTCTATCGATCGTCGATTTACGCAGTCGCAGGAGGAACGGTGCTTACCTTTGTTCTCTCGCTCGTAACGGTATATACGCAGCCTGCGACCGATGGCAAGAATCCGCTCTTCGCGTTGTGGGACGGCCGTGTTCAGGAATTGTCATTTTTCAATGAACGATTCGACGTAAAGATGTACTGCTATGTAGTTGGGGGCGCTATGCTCGCGCTCAATGCACTTTCAGGCGCTGCTTATCACTACGAAACGTTCGGGAGCAACGCGAATCCTGGCGTCTATCTGTACGCGGGTTTCTTTACTTTTTACATTTTGGACTACTTCATCTTTGAGCGCGTTCAACTTTACACCTACGACATCATCCATGAACGCATGGGTTTCAAGATGCTTTGGGGCGGATTGATCGTATACGGCTGGATGTTCATATTGCCGCTCTGGGGCATCGCCGTTCTCCCAGACCCAGGTTTTTCAGATGCATGGACGTACATCTGGCTTATCGGAGCTACGGTCGTGTTTGCGGCGGGTTGGTGCATCTCGAGAGGCGCTAACATGCAGAAGTACGTGTTTAAACGTTGGCCGGATCGTAAGTTTCTCGGCTTCATTGAACCTGTGTATATTGAAGCGGGCGACCGAAAAATACTTTGTAGCGGCTTTTGGGGTGTATCGCGTCACATGAATTACATGGGAGAGATGCTTTTAGCGCTTGCAGTCGCGCTTTCATTCGGTTATTTCACGAATTTGTGGGCATGGACTTACTTCATTTTTATCGTCGGTCTGTTTATTCCGCGTGAACGCTTCGACGCTAAACAGTGCGAAGAGAAGTATGGAGTAGAGAAGTGGACTGAATATCAGCAACGCGTGAAATACAGGATTATTCCTGGGATATATTGAGTGCGAATCATGTCCAAATCACGCGCTTTTGTACGAGAATTTGATGAGACTTTCCTTTCAATCGGATTGGAAACCGACTGCAGAACTGTGCTGTCAAATGACCAATCAAACAGATATGCGAGCTCCGTGAATGATGCTTCGGGGAAGTGAGGAATGACGATCGCGCGATCTATTCAGGTCATCGCTTATGTCGTGTGCATTGTGTGTGCGTCGACGCAGGGCGCGCCCGTTCGAAGCGATAACAGCACCGTCGATCTTGTTTCAGAAGTACAGTCCGTCGCGCCTGGTGACGAATTCGCTGTCGCCTTTCTGTTAAGACCTGATCCGGGTTGGCACATCTATTGGATCAATGCTGGCGACGCCGGTAAACCAGCTACTTTGAAATGGGATTTACCTGACGGATTCACAGCAGGCGAGCTCACGTTCCCCTCACCGAACTTTGTCCCGTTCGGACCGCTCATGTCCTATGGCTATGACGAAGAGACTTTGTTCATCGCACGCGTCAACGCACCGTCGACCGTTGATGAGTCGATTCGCTTGGCTGCGGACGCGAATTGGTTGATTTGTGACGACAACATCTGTATTCCAGAACGAGCTCGCGTTGAACTATCGTTGCCACGAGGCGATGGCGCTATCGACTCGGTTTGGCGAAGCGAATTCGCAGCAGCAAGGGCTAAACACCCTATTTCGGTACCTTGGCGTGCGACTTACGTATCTGACGACGAGAAGGTGCTTTTTGATCTCCATGTGCCGACAGATCTTGTCGTTGATGACAATGTATGGCTCTTCCCGGTCGCTGAAAAGTTCATCGATCACGCGGCACCACAGATTTTTAGTATCTCAAATGGCGCCCTTAGGGTAGAAACATTAGCGGGTCCGAGGCATTCGAGATACGACGATACAGCGCTTGTTCTCAAGTTATTCGATACGGATTCGTCGAGTGGACGAAATCAAGCGTTTTGGTTAGACGCAACTCGGGTCAACGAAGTCGATGCTCGCGAGTTCGCAAGCACCTTTGAGCGAACGCCGGGCACATCCGCCCCGCACGCAGCTAGCGCTGAGTCGGCTACATCGGGACTCTTCGCGTTTATGCAGAACTTGCTCTTCGCCGTTTTAGGTGGTTTGATCTTGAATGCAATGCCATGCGTCTTGCCGATACTCAGTTTGAAGGCGCTCTCGATCGTCGAACTTTCGCAATCAAGTATGCGCTCCGCAAGAGTATCGGGATTGGTCTACACGCTAGGTGTTCTGGTTTGTTTCTGTGCTTTGGCGATCGTCATGTTCGCATTACGGGGCGCCGGTGAAGCGGTAGGGTGGGCGTTTCACTTACAAAGCCCGACGATTCTGGTTCTGCTTACCCTCCTGATGGTTGCTGTCGGCTTGAATTTCTCCGGTGTATTCGAGTTGCGGGGAACGTTTGCAAACTTCGGTGGCGTCCTTGATCGGATGACCGCGGGTAAAGGGGGCGAGTTCTTTACTGGAATCCTTGCAGTTATCGTAGCTTCGCCATGCACGGTGCCATTTATGGGTGCGGCACTTGGCTACGCGCTCGTGCAACCGGTCATCCCTGCTCTCGGGATTTTTCTAGGTTTGGCATTGGGATTCGCCTTGCCGTATCTATTGATCTCGTTCGTTCCTGCCGCTAAGAACATTCTGCCGAAACCGGGCGTATGGATGGATTCGATGCGGCGCATCATGGCGTTTCCCATGTATGCGACCGCAATCTGGCTAATGTGGATCTTGGGCGGTCAACGAGGCATCGATGCGCTCGCGATGCTGTTGGTTGCGGTAATTACCCTGGGGTTTGTGTTGTGGACGGTCACCCGAGCGAGAGAAACTAGCCAATGGCGCTGGCGAGTCTCAGGCATCTTAGGTTTGGTTGTTCTTCTGGCAACTGCCAATGTCGCGCGGGACGATAACCTCGTCGCATCGCCACAAGCGGCGAACCCGGCGCAAGCGCGAGAGATGGAATGGTCCGTGACGACGGTAGAAACGTTAATCGCTGAAAACAAACCTGTATTCGCGTATTTCACTGCCGACTGGTGTATCACGTGCAAGTACAACGAACGAGTTGCGTTACGTTCACAAAGTGTCCTCGACTTCTTCGAACGCGAGGGGGTTCAGGTGCTAGTGGGTGACTGGACGTCCGAAGATCCAGCTATTACCGCAGAGCTAGAACGACACGGTCGTGCCGGCGTGCCGCTCTATCTGTTCTACGGTGTCGGTTCGTCGATTGACTCGCCGATGATCCTACCCGAGATCCTAACTCCCGATTTGGTTATCAGTCGTCTCGGCGACGTTTGAGGTGGATTCCTGATCTATTTCGGTCGAATCCACGCTTGCGAATTGAGCAGCGAGGAGCTTGTCTAGCTCCTCCATGCTCATGTCTTTACCGACAATGCAGGAATCTTTATTCAATACGTAACCCTTAGGTATAAACGTCACACCATAGGCGTTGTATACGGGTCCGCTCGAACCATCGATTTGTAATTCCTCTAGATTGAGCCATGGCAGTTCGTGTTCGTCAGTTGCTTCAACCCATTCTTCGCGCGTATCATCGATAGTAATCGCCACGACTTCGAAACCATCGTCCTGGTAATCACTATACATGCGTTTCAGTTCGGGGAAAGTTGCAATACACGGTCCACACCAGGACGCCCAGAAATCGACCAGTACGACTTCGTTTTCTTGCAGCACTTCATTGAGTGACACGTTCTCGCCGTCGAAATTTGCGAGCGTGAAGTCCGGAGCGAATTTACCAGGAGCAAGACTCTTGTCGGCATCAACTCGTTTGAGATAAGCGACTAATCTGTCGCGGCGTGGTGAAATGCGTTTCGAAACCACGTCTTCCTCAAGTACGCCTGCCAACTCGTCGAGTCGCGACACGCCTTCCTGAACTCGACCTAATCCGCCAAGTTCCATAGCAAGCAACGCGTCTAGCGGAGCTTCGGTGTTCCTCGCGAGATCGTCCAATGAGTCATTTTGGATTCCGATCACCTTGTCGTAGAGCACGTAGCGTTCAGGTCGATCTGCTTCTTCTTCGTCCGCAGCGGCAGCTTCTACGACGTCACCTTCGCAAGCGTTCGGTAACGCGTCTTCGTCGGTCGTCGCAACGACAGGCGCATCCTCTTTAGCGCTGCCTGCTTCGGCAACGATTGCGGTCTCGACGACTTCTTCATCGTCAGTAGATTCGATGACAGAATCGCCGGCTTCGGTGTCCGCAGCTGCTTCGGCTTCTTCTTCTGCCTTCTTTTTAGCCTCTTCCTCCTCCTGCCACGCGGTGATCGAGTCGCCATAGGCATTCAGTGACGAGACAAATTCGTCACTCATCATCCAGCTGGCAACCAACTGCGCGTGTTTACCCGTACCATCCGCGATCATTCCTTTGTTTTTACCGAGATCGACTAGTCGAATCTCAGCATGCGGTTCGATGACGGCATAGACAGAATCCTTCGCTTGGTCGCCATCAAGGAGATAAATGCGAACGACGGTCGGTTCGTGAATCTCGCCTTCGAGGTCGATCTTACCGTCTCTCACTCTTGAAGAGGCGATGTCTTCGGTCGTCAGCGTACCTTCGACATAGGTAGAACGTCGAACAACGATTTCGGGATTTTCTAAACCTTCACCTGTAGCACCGAGTTCACCCGTCACCGTATAACGGAGATTAGGATCAATGCCACACCCAATGAGTGCGAGACACAATAGGGTTACGGTGCTCAATAACGAGGCCGATCTGCTCAAAGTAATACCTCTTCTAATTTTTCGTCGAGTTTGTGTTGGCGTAGGTCTGTCGCGATGATGACACCGGTCTCCGCGTCGACAAGAAAGTTCTTTGGAACACCGGTGACGCCATACTCTACCGCGGCAGGCGCATCAGGTCCCATCCCTAAGTCGAGCCAAGGGATGTTCTGTTCATGCGATGCAAGTTCCCAATCTTCCCGATCTTCGTCGATCGTAAACGAGACAATTTCGAAACCTTGCGGCTTGAATCGCTCGTAGGCTTGCTTCATATGAGGGATTTCCGCGATGCAAGGACCGCACCACGACGCCCAAAATTCCAACAAAACCAATTTAGATTCTTCACGCACGTCAGTAAAGTTGTACGTAGTACCGTCCAGTGCGTATGCGTCGAAATCTTGGATTTGGTTACCTTCTGAGAACTGCGCTTGCTGTGCGCGGCGGACGTCCGCGGCTTCTTGGCGCACGAGCGCGTCTTGTACCCATTGATCGTCTGGCATGTCTTCGGCTAAACCACGAACTGCGTCGCCGTACCAAGACCCAATCAACCAGCTAGTTTGCAATGTCAGTTTTCGCACGAGTGGATCGGAATGCGTTGTTGCAGTGTAGCTACGCCCTTCAGTTTCAAGCTCGAGGATTTGGTTCATCTTCTCACTAAATGCGTCTACGCGTTTGCGTCGCTCTTCCTCAGACTCACCTTCGACCGATTTGATCAGTTGAGAATACTGTGCATTAGCTTCGATGTACTCTGGCGACTGACGCCACACATTGAATACCTGGTCGTTGTAGTAACCCCCGTCGATTACGAACCGTGAACGGGCGTCCATTGTCAATGTGAGGTTGCCTGGTTCAAGTATGAAATGCTGCCCTTTCACCGGTGCCATGTGACCACCAGTTTCGGCGGTTGCGTAAAGGACATAGAAGTAAACGGGCTGCGGCGTATCTACAGGAGCCGTCAAAGTAAATGTGCCGTCGTCCGCAATTTCTGCTTCGGCAACGACGTGGAGGCTTTGATAAATTGAATCGCTCGGGTGCGGTTTTGGCTCACTAGAACTATCGTCAACTGGCGTTGCCGCTGTCATTCCAGTCGAAGCCACCGGTGCAGCGGCAGTGCTTGTAGACATCGACGCGGCTGGAGTCGCAGCAGACATTCCTACCGATGCTGCAGATTCGTCTTTCTTAGTTGGGTCGAAAACGACGAAGCGACCGTTCGTATAGGCGGCTGAGACGTCACCCTCGAGGACCATGGTTGTAGAAGCGATGTCATCTGCGCCGCAGCCTGCAAGAAATGCACAGACTGCGACGCAGATCGTTCGGGAAACTAACCGCATGTATTCAGAACGACGTATTGAGCGACAGACTGAATGCGCGCCCGTAAAGCGGCGAAGAATCCGGAGACGACTGCTCAAGTATGCCACTGGACCCGCGCACGGTCGTCTCACCAAATTTGTCGGTGAGGTTGGATATCGCTAGCGTGACACGACTGTTGTCAAGAAACGCTGGTGAACCCCAAAGCGAATCGGCTGTAAGGTGGTAGCTCAGCGTCAAGTTCACCAGTGTTGGTGGACTATATGAACGCTCCACGTTTGTACTAATTGTCGTGGTTCGAGATTGGCCAGACACCGCGAGACCCACTTCTACACCACGGTGGAAGTACCGACCGATAATCGAACGACCTTTCTCCGGAACGACACCGATCGCAGTGGTCCCCATCGTCGTTCCGACGACACTGATAGCTTCAGTGTCTACTGCCGGATCGAGTATGAAATCGTAATCTCGAATGGTGCTCAATTTGTAGCTGAGATCGAATTCGCCTCTATCCATCGTCGCGTTCCAAAGCACCTCGTAGTCGATCCCACTGCGATCAATGGATGACACGTTGATCCAGCGACGCTCTTGAAAGTAGGTGTCACTCGCGGCATCGTAGATAGTGTCGGAAGGCAGATCATTCGGATCGACAATGAAATTGCTGAGTCTTGAGATGCGATTTTCATACGAAACATCGCTATGCGTCACCTTAAAACCAAAGGCGGGTAGCGCCGTTGGAAAAATCTCGATTCCAAAGCTAACTGTATCGCCGGTCTCTGCTTTTAGATCTGGATTGCCACCTTCGCGGACGATTACCGGCGTTTGTACGAGACTGCCATCGGGTTGTTCGAGGAAGATACCCCGGAACGGAGCACTCGGCCCTTCTGCCGTCGCTCTTAGCAACTGATTGAGTTGAGGTGCGACGAATGCCGTTTGATGGCTGAGTTTAAATCTAACGCTCTCAATCGGGGCGTAGACAAGCCCTGCTCCCCAGGTCGTTTCCGCACCAGGGTCTGGCAGGTTTTGAGCGTCCGTACCGACATCATCTTGATAGAAGGTGACATCTGGGTTGGCATACGAGTCGCGTCGCGCAGAGAAAGTGAGATTCAAACCGGATGCAGCTGCTCGCGCGTTATTGTTCGAGATTAATGGGACAGCGCCTTCGAGGAATAGTGCCCAGTTCGAACGAGAAGCTTCCGTGTGGAAGTTGGTGATATCGCCGAGAGGGGTACCCAATGTGGCAACTTGGAATTCTGCAGAAGTTTCAAGACCTGTGGAATCTCGACTGGCACCTACGAGAAGGCGAACCGGACCGCCCGGCATCTCAAACACATCACCTTTAACCAGACCGCTTAAGCGTGTTTGCGTGTTCAAGCTGGTAGCCATGAGTTCGTCTTGTAAGTAGGCAGAAATATCGCCGAACGGATTGATCGCGGCAGGTGGATCCATTTGTACTTGACATAGTCCGAAGAAGAAACGTCCGCCGCGCTCAGCGCATTCGTCGGGCGTTAGCCCCGATAGAAACGATCGTATGGGTGTTACACCATCCGAATTCATTCCCGCACGGAGGCTCGTACGATCGATATTGAAGAATTGTGAACTGTCGGCATCTTCACTTGACCTACCTGCACTGACTTCCCAGGTCCATAGTTCACTAAGGTCACCCGTAAGGTCGAAGCTAAAGTCGATTATGCTAGCGTCAGTCTCAGTGTAAGGTTGCGACATATCGCGCCGTTGACCACGGACATGGACGCTACGTCCAAATGGATTGAATGGACTTCGACCTGTCAACGTTTCGCCCGTGAAGGAGATGTACCCTCGATGATTGACCGTGTTCCGCATTTCACCGCGAATTTGAGCGTCCAACGAAATTGAGTCGGTCAGATCTGTCGAAATCCCTAGGTTGTAGCTATCACGCGTTGATTCAGGAAGTACTGAATACCCCGCCTGTGTTGCAGCACCCCAGCTCGGCAAGCCGAATTGTGTAATCTCGGTAACTGACGAGTTCTCATTGAATCCTTCCGGTAATACGGCATAGTGGATCTCTTCAGCCCGTGCCTTGTCTTCGTCGCTTAGCGCTTGGAATTCCGGAAACGTTATGACGGTACCGTCCAATCGATACATGATTGGAAATGAATCGCCTTGCTGTGAACAACAGAATCTGACATCAAGTTGCGGACCCGAGAAGATCGATTGTTGAAACAATGTGACTTCGCGGTCGGATGCATCCAAGCCGGAGTGGTCGGATCGTTGATAGCCAGCGCGCACTTGGATATTGCCGAGGACCTGCGAGGTATTGACTGCGACGCGGGTTTCGTTGTAACCAGCAGCGTCTGGTCGATCGTAGTTGAGCGTGAGTTCAACACCCTCGTAGTCTTTCCGCAAGATGATATTGACAACGCCACCGACGGCATCTGAACCGTAGATTGCGGATGCGCCATCCAAGACCACTTCAATGCGCTCAACCATGGTTAGGGGGATCGAGGACACGTCAGTGACACCGCCCAGGATGCCGTTGTATCCGATGCGTTTACCGTCGACGAGAATAAGAGTCGATTCGCTTCCTAGTCCTCGAAGGTTAACGGTGGATGCGCCAGTGAGGTTACTTGCTTGGTTTAGATTAGAACCATATCGTTCACTGGTTGGGTTGGAGTTCTGCGGTAACTGTCTAAGAATGCGTTCCAGAGACACCTCACCCATTGCACGGATAGTTTCTTGGTCCAAGATGATGGTTTGACTTGCCTGCTCTCCTGGCAACTGTTGGAGACGACTACCTGTAACGATCACTTCTTCGATAGGCGTTGCAGGAATGACAGGTGCGTCTTCCAATTCTGTGGCTTCGACTGCCTCGTCATCTTCTGCGTCATCCTCTTGAGCCTGAACGACGCCGATTGAAAGTAGCGACGTTAGGAGGAGTAGGAAAGGGAGTCGGAAGTAGGTAGATACGCCTGAAAAAAATGCACGGCGTAAGTGGTTCATCGAATACATCATAGTTCCCCGAGCCATGTGCATATTGACGAAGGTATTGTAAGTTGAAACCTCGATTTTTCGCTTTCTGCAACCCTATATTGAGAATGAGTTTTGTTCAGATTGCATTGATGAAAGGTTGGTATCGAAAGCGTCTGTAACACCTAGTTTTCGGTGGCTCGTTCGGTTGACCAGTGGAAAATTTCACGATCCTTCGCAGGATACTTGATGCGGAGGGCTGAGCATCCGCGTTGTGCGACAAACGGAAGTACGCATTCGTTGGAAGAGTAGTCGATGCGTGAAAAGAGAGCTCAATGCAGATGAACAGAAAAGCGGTGAACTGTTGCGTTCATAACTAAACGCAACTGGCATCGCTGACCGACACGCAACCTTCGAATGTGGAAATTCATCCGATCAAGCGAAATGACACGATGAGGTGACGGCGTAGCACACATTTTTTAATGGGCGCGCCGGTGACGCTTGCGCGGATTATCAATGACCCGAGTCGAGACATTCGCGGCCGAAGTGTTTGCGTTCGTAGCGCTTCTCGTCATTCCCGTTGGCTCGAGAAATATTTATAGATCAAATCTGGTTGATGTTCATCGTCTTTGGAGTTTCTTACGCGTGGCTCGCGAGTGTGTTGAAGCGATGTTCGTTAACACACAAAAATAAGACGATCTCGATCCGTTACGTTACCTGCAGTTCCGTATCACGAGTCAAATACTTGGGACGTTTTTATAAAAAGGTATATAAAACATATAGATATGTGGAGTTTCTGGGTACTATTAACCATGGCTCTAGGCACCTTACAGGCTGAAGATGAAGGCGAGATAGCTAAGGAATCAGACGAAATCAAACCATCTAAGGTCCCAGTCACAACCCAGTGCGACACCTACTTTACCTCGAAGCAGCGTGTAAATCCGGACGCGAGTATTTTCTCTACAATCTTAAATTACTCGCGAGTAAATTAACATTGATATGATTTTACTAACGCCAGAGTCTTTATACGAAGGTGAAATTTGATGAGATCCGAATCGAACATGCTCACGCGTTATCTGAAACCTCATATCGTCGCGGACCTCGAACGTAAGATGGTTTTTGTGGGGGGTCCACGACAGGTCGGTAAAACAACAATGGCGTTGGACATTCTCGATGTCGCTAATCGAAGACACCCCGCATATCTGAATTGGGACGACCCTCACGCCCGCAAGCAATTACTAGACGCTGAATTCCCTGGTGGGCAATCTTTGCTCGTATTCGACGAACTCCATAAATTCCCGCGTTGGCGCGATCTTGTCAAAGGACTATATAACACACAAGGCGATACCACTTCCATCCTAGTTACAGGATCGGCTAGATTAGACCATTTTCGAAAGGGATCCGACTCGCTACAAGGTCGTTATCAGTACTACCGCTTACATCCGTTTACTCTGAATGAAATTTCTTCGATTCCAACTGCAAGCGATTTAAGCGATCTCTTGCAGTTTGGTGGTTTTCCGGAACCACTGCTAGCTGGTGATTCGCGTACGTGGCGAAGATGGCAACGTGAGCGCGTGTCACGAGTCGTTTATGACGATCTAAGAGAATTAGAGAAT
Source organism: Gammaproteobacteria bacterium (assembly GCA_026707905.1). GTDB lineage: Bacteria > Pseudomonadota > Gammaproteobacteria > Pseudomonadales > Azotimanducaceae > Bin55. Next base: position 22,292 of record JAPOVY010000156.1, read on the forward strand.
GTTCGGGACGTCTCGTTAGTAGCACTATTGGCAGAAGCCTTACCTGATAAGGTCGGTTCACCTTTATCGATAAACAGTCTTGCTGAGGACCTTCAGGTTGCACACGAAACCGTAAAACGGTGGTTGGCGATACTTGAGAGTTTGAACTTCTGCTTTCGAATAATCCCGTTCGGTGCACCTCGTATTCGGGCAGTAAAAAAGGAAGCGAAGCTCTATCTGTGGGATTGGTCGCAGGTCGCCGGAAAGGGTGAACGTTTTGAAAATTTAGTCGCTAGTCATCTTCTCAAGTATTGCCATTTCGTTGAAGATACGCTGGGTTTCACGATGGAGCTCCGTTTCATCCGCGATATTGATCGAAGGGAGATCGATTTTGTTGTGTTGCGTGACCGACAACCGGAGTTCGCGATTGAGTGCAAAACTGGTTCGAAATCGACAAGTCCGTCCATAAATTACTTCCGTGAACGTACCGATATATCCGAGTGCTTCCAAGTGCATCTGGATGATCGCGATTACATTTCGAACGGAACACGCGTATTACCGTTCACGACTCTCTGTCGCGAGAAAGGATTACCGTAAAAACGACGAAGCAATATGAAAATAAGCGCGCCATAAAATCGCCGCGCAATCAATCTATCTGAAAACATGGCTGAAGACCGCACTTCTAAAGTTCCATTTACGCAGTTCCCAACCGACCTATTCGAACAAAGAGCCGCACTTGAATCCAATGAGCTGCTAAATCGCATGAAGCAGTCTCGAAAGGCGTTTGCGGATCCGCACCGACCTCAGTATCACTACGTGAATCCAGAAGGCAGACTGAACGATCCTAACGGGCTGTGTTACTGGAAAGATCATTGGCATTTGTTCTATCAAGCGTATCCGCCCGAAGACCCTCGTCAACACTGGGGACACGCGATATCACGAGACCTCATCCACTGGGAGGACTTGCCATATTGCATCTATCCGAACCCGGAAGATAAGTGTTATAGTGGCGCGACGCTGGTGGAGGACGATCGCGTAATCGCCATGTATCACGGTACGCAAGCGGGGAATATGGTCGCGCTCTCGTCTGATCCGCTGTTGTTGAATTGGGAAAAGGTTGGAAATCGTCCAGTAATCCCGATGCCCGATGGCGATGCACCTTACAACGTGTTCGATCCCTGTATCTGGAATTCAGGTGGCAAGTACTACTCGTTGTCAGCAGGCCAAACGAACGACGGACCAGGAGGCCAACATGTTGCAGCTGATTACTTGTTTGAATCGGAGAATTTGCGCGATTGGAGGTATTTGCACCCGTTTATCGAAGGCGATCGATACACGCGTATCGGCGATGACGGTGCGTGTCCGTATTTTTGGCCGATCGGCGACAAGCACATATTGCTCTTCTTCAGCCACTCAAGTGGCGGTCAATACCTTCTTGGTGACTACGACGAAGACAGGCAGAAGTTTGTCGTGACTTTTGGCGAGAAGTTCAATTTCGGTCCGCCTGGTCCCGGCGGCGTGCATGCTCCTTCTGCAACACCGTTAGGCGACGGTTCCGTTATCGTGATCTTTAACATGAACCCCGCCAAACAAGCGGACGGGTGGAATCAAATCATGTCACTCCCGCGCCAACTGACGCTCGCAGAAGGAGGTAACGACATCCTTGTAAAACCTGCAGGGGATATCGAGTCTCTTCGCGGCGACGTGACTGAGTTAAACGCCTTCACGCTGCCTGCGAATCGTGAAATCCGGATTCACGAGATTAGTGGCGCACCCGACGACGGGCTTGAAGGAAACGCGTACGAACTGCAAGTTGACATTCAGCCAAGCGACGCATCGATGGTCGAACTGTGTGTCCTACAGTCGCCTCAGAAAGAGGAATTCACGCGGGTTTCGGTCTATCGAGGACGCGGTTATCCAGATCGTGCTTCGTATATCCGGAAGAACCAAACGAGTTTCGTGACGATCGATAACAGTTACTCGTCTGTGGACCCTGGAGTGCGCTGTCGAGCTCCTGAGACGCTCGAGGTTCATATCGAACCTGACGAACCGCTTCAACTACGCGTTTTCGTCGACCGCAGTATCGTTGAAGTGTTCGTGAATGATCGCAAAGCCGTTGCTTTACGCGTGTACCCATCACGATCGGATAGTGTCGGTATTTCATTGCGTTCGCAAGGGTCTGAGACGGAAATCAGCCAGCTAAAATTTTGGCCGCTCGGCTCTATTTATTAAAGCGTTATATAGCCGAGAAATCTGAATGAGTGAATCAATGCGTACCTTTGATGCGGTCGTGGTTGGCGCAGGTTTCGCCGGTATGTATATGTTGTATCGGCTGCGTGAACACGGCTATCGAGCGGTAGTTTTTGAGCGTGCGGACGACGTTGGCGGTACGTGGTATTGGAACCGTTATCCTGGCGCGCGTTGTGATGTAGAAAGTCTGGAATACTCTTATTCGTTTTCCGACGAACTGCAGCAGGAGTGGGAGTGGAGTGAGCGTTATTCGGGTCAACCCGAAATTCTCAGATACGCTAATCATGTTGCTGACCGATTCGATTTACGTTGCGATATCGAATTTGAAACATCAGTCCTTTCTGCGCACTACCAAGATGACGAATTGAATTGGCACATAACAACCGATCGAGGTGAAACCGTCGTCGCGAGACATCTGATCATGGCGACGGGTTGCCTCTCGTCAACGAATCTGCCCGATATCGAAGGTATATCAGACTTTCAAGGCGAGATATACCACACCGGACAGTGGCCTCACGAACGCGTAGACCTTCAAGGTAAACGCGTGGGAATCATTGGTACCGGATCGTCCGCAATCCAAGCGATCCCGCATCTCGCGAAGGAAGCGAAAGAACTTGCGGTGTTTCAACGTACGCCGAATTTCTCAATACCTGCTCGTAATCGAGAAGCAGACGCCGATGAAGTAGATAGTGTGAAGCGTGACTATCGAGCTTTTCGCGAACTCAATCGAACGGCGCCCGCCGCAATTCGTGGGACGATCCCTGGACGAAATGAATCCGTATTAGACGTTTCTGAGTATGAACGAAACAAAGAAATGCATAAGCGATGGGAGCATGGCGGTTTTGCGTTCATGGGCGCGTTCAATGATCTCGGACTCAATAAGGAAGCGAACGACATTGCGGCGGAGTTCGTACGTGAGCGGATCAGAGAGATCGTGGATGATCCAGACGTTGCGGACACACTCTCACCTGACAACGTGATTGGCTGCAAACGTTTGTGTTTGGATACCGAGTATTACGCGACTTACAACCTACCACATGTCAAGTTGATCGACATCAATAAGGATCCGATCGAATGTTTGACGAACGGTGGCGTAAAGATCGAATCGACGGAGTTTGAGTTCGATGTTGTGGTCTTCGCGACCGGCTTCGACGCCATGACAGGAACACTGTTGCGCATCGACATTCGAGGCAAGGACGCTCAATCACTCGAGCAGAAGTGGGCGGAAGGTCCTAAGACGTACCTAGGTCTTACGACCGCCAATTTCCCGAATTTGTTCATGATTTCCGGTCCAGGTAGTCCTTCGGTACTGACCAACATGATTGTCTCGATCGAACAGCACGTTGACTGGATTGTAGCTTGTCTCGAATACATGCGCGAACACGATCTTCGGGCGATTAACGCTGATATGACGGCAGAAGAGGAATGGGTCGCATACGTGAACGCAATCGCAGGAATGACGCTCTATCCGACCTGCAATTCATGGTATCTGGGTGCAAATATCCCAGGCAAGCCCCGCGTATTCATGCCACATGTCGGCTTCCCGAACTACGTACAACGCTGTGAAGAAGTCGTAAACAGCAACTATCAAGGATTTTCCTTCATATGAGCAGTCTTGCTAGCAACTCTGAGCAACACCTTATTGAGACTCGGCACGGCTATCTAACCGTGTTGACGATGAATCGTCCTGAAGCACTTAATGCATTCAGTCCATCCATGATGGCAGGATTGGACGAAGCACTGCCTCGACTCGCACAGGACCGAGATTGTCGGGCGCTGATGTTGACTGGCGTTGGACGCGCGTTTTCAGCTGGCGGTGACGTCAAAGGCTTTGCCTCAAACGCAATCCCATCTAACGATGTCGTAGAAGCGCCAGATAGTGCGCCGCAGATTCCAACAAAGCAAGAACGTGCGGCTGGTCTACGACGAAGTACAGAGATGGTCGAATTGCTTCACACGATGCCTAAACCGACCATCGCTGCAATTCCAGGTGTTGCTGCGGGTGGCGGCTTTTCAGTTGCACTCGCGTGCGACATTCGCATCGCTTCCTCTGATGCACGATTTACTACGGCATTCAACAAGCTAGGTTTGTCAGGTGACTACGGTGGAACGTACTTTCTAACGCAACTCGTCGGCACCGCGAAAGCTCGCGAACTCTACCTAACTTCCGACATCATCGGCGTCGAAGAGGCACATCGCATTGGGATCGTGAATCAAGTATTCGATAAGGTCGTGTTTGCAGATGAAGCGTTGTCGTTTGCGGAGAAGCTGGCCGCGATGCCGCCAATTTCTTCAGGACTCATGAAGGCGAATCTGAATTCTGCATTGACGTCGGATTTAGCGAGTGTATTGGATCTTGAGGCGACCAACATGATCACTTGCTTCGATTCGAACGACCATAAGGCTGGGGCTCGGGCGTTCGTGACGAAAGAACCGCCCGTCTTTACGGGAACTTGATTTAGCGAATATTCAGCCGTTAATCGCCCATTCGTTATCTGGCGCGTCTCCAGAGACTGTCGAGCGAACCATTTTTCGTGGTTGGTCGGGCGGCGTATACCGAGCACGGTGCAAAACGCAGCGGTTGTCCCACATGACAATGTCGCCAACTTCCCACCGATGCCCGAACGTGCGTGGCGGCTGAGCTGCCTCGTTTGTCAGTTCGCGCAAAAGCTTGCGGCTGGATATGAAGTCCTCACCAATAATGTGGCTTGCGTGTCGACCGACAAACAAGACGCGTCGATCGGAATCTGGATGAATCTTCACAAGTGGATGCTCAACCGGAGGTAGTTGTCTTAATCCTTCATCTGGTACCACGAGTAATCCGTAATGCCACGAATGACTAAACGCATAACTGTGTACGGCGACCTTATCCGCTAGGTATTTCTTCATTTCAGCTGACAGCGCGTCGTAACCTGCGCGCATATCAGCCCACTCTGTTTCACCGCCTTCAGTAGGCACCGCGTGCGCTGCCAGCAACGATGCTTTCGCTCCGATTCTCTTGTAGGAGCTGTCGGTATGCCACAATGAGTTACCGATGTTGAAAACCCGTCCGACGTGTTCGGGTGGTAACACATTGCCTTCGTTGTCTGTATTGCCAATATTTGGGCGCAACTTCATGTTAATTCGAGGTAGACCTTTCTCGAGGCGTCCGAATCGACGAGTGAATACAAAGTGATCTTCATTTGAAAGGTTTTGCCGTGGAAATACCAAGACCGCGTAGTCAAACCAAGCCCGTTCAATATCATCGAAATCTTGGTCCGTTAGTTCGTTCAGTGCGACATCGGAAACAACTGCACCGAAGTTCTCAGTAATTGCTTTGATTCTCATGCGGCATTGGTGTTTGTTGTAGGTGGTGACATCGCGAAAGCTGCAGGATTCTATGTAACTGCGCTAAATAATGCGGCTGACGAGCCATCGAATTCGATTTTTAGTTCCACGCAGCTAGGTTTTTAGAGATTCTTGATTTCTCGATCAAGCCTTCGTTTCTCGTCTGTTACGATCGTTTCGAGCGCGCGAACACGATCTTCGATGGATCCGTCGCCTACTATCTTTTCAAGCCGCTCCACACGTTTACGCAGTTCAGGATCATTTTTTAGTTGCTTTTTCTTCAATCCTAGATACCCAGAGAGGATACCGGTACCGCAACTGATCAACACGATCAGCACGACCATCGTTAATGCATCCATTTCCAATCGAGTCCTTTTTCATGCTATTTTTGATTATAGGCAACATCTGTACCAAACCTAACATATTGATTTAATAAGATTTAATTAGTGGTTTAGGTATCGAGTTAGCGATATGCGTCAATACATGGTCTAAATCGCCAGATCCCGTCGTTAATTTGAGACAGATGACCCCTTATGTGTTCCAAAGACGAAGTACGCGTCTATTTGACAATCCGAAGCGTGAGTTATTGCGGAGATGACGAGCCGGCTCTTAGAAAGTGTTAGAACTAAGCGATAACGTTGGAGACGGTTCGATCAAATGATCTTCTGTTGGGGTAACTTCGGAAAGAACCGGTCAAAGGTTCCTGATTTCCCGATCGAGCCGTCGTTTTTCATCCGTTACGATCGCTTCCAGTGCCCGTACGCGCTCCTCAAGAGACTCGTCTCCCATCTGTTGTTCAAGTCGCTCAATACGTTCCAGTACACGCCGATTGACACCTTTTTTCTTCGACTTAAGATAGGATGTGATGACGCCAGTCGCGCAGCCGATCAAGACAATCAGTACGACAAAAAGCAATCCGTCTTCCACGACAGCTCCTTCGATTTACTCCTTTTTATATCAGGCAACAAATATGCCATCTCCAACTTATTGATTTGTTTGACTATTTATCTCATTGACAGCGGATCAATTGGCAGATCTCGTCAAATCGTGGTCTAATTCACTATATATCTTTGTTGCGTGAGTGCTTCAACAGTGAGGCCGAAAACGAACGGGAGTCGATTTTTTTTGAACGGGTATGTTGCGTGGCGCAAGAGAGTTTATGCCTTCGCATTGTCGCTCGTCATAGCGAGTTCCGCGATCTTCGGGCAACAACCGGAGAGCTTTCAAGCGCCGGCGTCACAGCCCATGGAAGAAATTGTCGTAGAAGGGCAGCTGCCTGAAATCGAAGACATGAATCGATTCGAGGTAATTCATTATTACAACGCCAACGCGCGAGGTGGACAGCTATACAAGATGCGCCGCTACGATGATGCGAAACCTTTCCTTGAGGTCGGTGCGCAATTAGGATTCAAGATGAGTCAGGCGCGTTTGGGCGCGATTTATGCATACGGCTTAGGTACGACAGAACGAGACGCTGTGAAAGGGATCACGTGGATTGGAGTCGCCGCTGAGCCTCGTACCGATCCAGCGATCAGTAAGCAATATCGCGCACTGCTCCGCGAAATACCAGAGAATGCAGTACCAAGAATCGAAGCCCTAGTCGCGGCGGAACGTGCAAAGTATGGGTCAAACGCTACCGGCACGAAATGTCAAATGATCCGAAGCGCAGGATCGCATATGTCGTGGTTGAACTGCGAGGTCAAAGATGTCTATCGTTTTCGTTCAGCTGCGGATAACTACAACCTGTGCCTGATTCAAGGTATCGAAGGACTGCAGAGCGAGAGTGGAGGCGAAATGGGAATCGCGGCGATATCGGTTACGCCTTGTATCTAAGACCTGTTGGGAGTAACTGCTGGCTCCGTATATTCGAGGGTGCCGCCTTGAGTTTCATGGATGGGAAGGTCCGCAAATGAACCTAGATTCACTAAAGCAAGAATTTACCAGAGATGGATGCGTTGTTATTCGGGGTTTTCTGGATAGTTCGGAGCTGCGGGAGTTAGATGCTCGTACCGAGGCATATCTAAAGCGAGGAGAGCACCGAAAGCGGTTTGCAAAGCGAGAGGTCTTTGCAGGTACGTTAAAGAACCTGAACGTTGACGACGCGTGGTTCGATCAGTTGCTCCGCGACGGTCGACCCGCGAAAGTTGTCTCGCACCTGATAGATGATGAATTAGATCCTGCAACCGCTGCGTTTTTCGATCGACTACCTGGTGAGAGATCCGGCATAGCACCTCATTTTGACGCAATCGGTCATCGGCGTTTCGGTGCAACGCTCTGGATTGCTCTAGACGATACACGTAAGGAAAACGGGTGCCTTCATTACGTGAGAGGTTCTCACAGGGAACGATACGACAGCAAGATTGGACTTGAAGGTTTTGACGAATCAACGGACGGTACGTTCGCTGTTGAATTAGATCCAGGCGATGCAGCAGTTCACAGCTCATTGACGATACACTGGTCAAAACCGAACCAGACACAGCAAAGTCGTCGCGGTGTGTCGTTTTTCTATTGGGCTGCCTCGTCAAGAGGCGAAAAGGTCGACAAGAAAGAATGGACGCGACTGAAGAAATAGCTCCCTTGATTTTTGGGGATATTCGTTAAGGATCCGAAACGGATCTAAAAACTATATAGGTAGATTTCAATACGATCTTCAATAAACAATCATAAAAATGCTTTAAATCAATGAGTTAAATAGAGGACGGATGAAATATAACCGCCTCTGAGACTGGATCTCAAGAGAGGACTTCGCATCGATTCATTTGGCTCCGAAACTAACTAATTCGCATTTCGAATGTCTACTTTGCTATCGCACCTTTTGACGCAATTCCAATGAAACTCTTCTCGCTTTTCCGATGCTCACTCGGCATGATCGTTCTCGTTTGCTGTTCGGTTAATGTTGCGGCGAACGATCTAAACAAGAGTGTTGACGAATTCACTGGCATAAATATGTCCGTCAGTGGAGATATCGATCTCGTGCAAAGTAATGAGCATCGGGTCGCACTTAAGCTAGTAAGAGGCAATCTGGACGAGCTCGAAGTGGTGGTAAAACGGGGTACCTTGGAGTTGAAACGCGATTGTGGATTCGGCATCCGTTGCAAGCGTCCGCACCTCAGAATTGAAGGTACGATCTACTACGAAACGATCGATCGATTGAATATGAACGGCAGTGGACGAATGACTGCCAAGGACATGACGACGCCTGGACTGGATGTTGCGATAAACGGCGCCGGCGATATCGAGTTCGGCGCGATTCGGTCACAGAAGTTTCGACTCAAAATAAACGGTGCTGGCGATGTGTCCGTCGAGGAAGGCGAGTTCGATGACTTCTCAGTTGCGATCAATGGCGCGGGAAATATCGATATTGAGGAGGGTACCACATCAACATGTGAAGTGAAGCTCGTCGGCAGTGGCGACTTTCGTGGATCTGGATTGATATCGTCGAGGACAGAAGTTAAAGTCGTTGGCGCTGGGAAAGCACGAGTGCATGCAGCCGATATACTGGACGTTTCGATTGCTGGCTCTGGAGACGTTAAGTATGAAGGTACTCCTAAAGTCTCGAGCAAAGTGTCTGGAAGCGGCAAGATAGCGAGTCTCTAGTTAGTCTTCTCGACACAAAGCGTAAGCTGCCGTTATATTCGGCTCGCTTCATTCACCGGAAATCATTACAGAGACAGTTTCGAGGACCGTCTTAGCACTTGCTTCGGCGTACGAGACTTCTTGTTTTTGGCTTGAAGGTTAGCTCCCCCGTTTATTAATAGCTCGACGACGGTTTGTAGGCGTACGCGATTTTTAATAGAGGATCGACATGCAGCATGCAACGGCGTATCCCCATCTCGATCTTGCGCATTAACGTTCGCACCGTGAGCGAGCAAAATCTCGACCGGTTCCACGAATCCGGCTTTCGCAGCACAATGTAGTGCGGTTTGCCCCTTGTAGTTGGTGACGTTCACATCTGCGCCTTGATCCAACAGGTCTTGAACGGATTTCGGATTGCCGCCGCGATCGCCTCGACAGAGATAAACCAACGACGGCCATCCATTCTCGCTGGCGTCTATCTCAATGCGAGCACCGAATGATCGGAGCACTTCTACGAGGATTGGATCGCCGATATCACCTTGAAGTAAGGTTTTTTGCGTTACGTCGAGTCCGGCTTCAAGTAATCGTCTAAGTACCTCAGCGTTACCTCGCCAGATCGCGAAGCGGAGTAACAGGTTGCTGTAAGGTCGGACCTCTGCACCTTTACTAATTAGCAGTGCCACGATTTCAGCGTGGACGCCGCTGACCGCGTAATGAAGCAAGGTCGCGTCGAAATGAGGATCGTGTTGATAAAACTCCTTGTTAACCAAGGTTGGATCGTCGCTGATAGCTCGTTCGACTTCTTGGATCTGACCTAGAAACGTTGAAGTCACCACGTCGTGTCGTGCTCCCGCTTCCTCAAGACGACTTACGATGGAGTTACGTTTCTTAAAGATAGCTGCACAGAGGGGGCTAATCTCGACGAGTAACGGTGTGTAGTGGCAGCCGCGTGCTTCGATGTCGATGTCGTCGTATGTATCGAGCAGGTGTGAAACGATGTTTAGCCGGCCTCGATAGGCTGCCTCCCAGAGCATCGTCCTGCCGTGAGATCCGATTCGTGTACGCCAATCTGGGCGTAAGTCGAGAACCCGCTCAAGTGTGTCAAGGTCACCACGAGATGCTGCGCCAACGCCGATTTTCAGGAAGTCGCTTGCCTTTCCTGTGAGGATCGATGTCTTGTTCAAGGTTAGTCCATTGGTCTTGTCTAATCGTCAGAACCGCTGAATCCGACCTCCTTTTTATAATTTTCTTGCGCGTTTCATCAACCGTTTTGTTTGTTTTCCACGCTCGACGTGACCAGCGAAATCGTTCCTAGGGATCTTGCGCGGCGCATCGCTACTCGATAATCGACTATATGGGTTTCTTTAAAAAAATCCTGGAGAAGCCTTGGCTTCCGACCGAAGGTAACGTCGTAGATCTTCATACCAGTTACTTTACAGCGAGCAATCGCAAAGTCGCACTGGTACTGTTCTTATGCGTCGTTGGTGTCTTGTTTTTCCTTCTGTTCTCTGCATATCACATGCGGAAAGCTTTCAGCACTGATTGGGTTTCGACACCTGAACCTTGGCTCATCTGGTTCAACACACTAGTACTGTTTGTAGTTAGTGGTGCATTTGAATGGGCTCGCGCGGCGTTACCCAAGGAACAGATTGACGCCGTTCGCACGCGATTCGTCACGGCTGGCGTCCTCACGTTCGTATTTCTCGTGCTTCAGCTAGTCGCTTGGAAGCAACTATTCGATCTAGGCTATACGGCTCAGAGCAATCCGGCAAATGCGTTTTTCTACACGATAACTGGTATCCATGGAATTCATTTGTTAGGTGGATTAATCGCGTGGTACCGTGCGATCCGCTATATCAAGGTAGATGAGTCGTTCACGCGGATGAAAAACGCTATAGAGCAGTGCGCCCTATATTGGCACTTTCTATTATTTGTTTGGGTTGCGATGGTGGGTCTCTTTATCACCTCCTAACGAATGGTCGCCACGGCCGCGGCACGAAAACGCGTTTCGATTGACATCCAAGGAATGACGTGTGGTGCCTGTGTTGCACGTCTGGAACGCGCATTCAATCGTGCAGACGGCATCGACAAAGCGAACGTCAATCTACCACTAGAAAAAGCAACGCTAGTTGTTGATCCCACGATCATTGCATTTGATGATCTTCGGTCGATCGTAGAGCGTACCGGCTTCGACGTCGGCACACAATCTCGCATCTATTTCATCGAAGGTATGACTGCTCCAGGTCATGCGCGCCTTGTCGAGGAGGCGTTATTCAATGTCCCTGGCGTGCTCTCCGTTGATGTGAACTACGCGGAAGAGCGAGTCCAAGTCACCTTTGTTACACGTAGCCTTGTGGACTCCGCGTTGGTTGAAGCAATCTCGAACGTCGGATTCGTATTGCAGATTCCGACAGAGAGTACGACGAATACCCGAGATGCTGAACGTGCTGATGATCGAGAAAAGCTACTCCTTATCGTCGCGTGCTTGATCTGCATTCCATTTCTCGTCCAAATGTTCGCACAGTTCTTCGGCTGGCAAGAGATTCACATGATGCCCGCTGCCGAAGTTGTATTAGCGAGCATCCTGCAGCTGGTGGTCGGCGCACGTTTCTACCGAGCTGCCTACAACGCACTTCGTGGTGGCAGTGCCAATATGGATGTGCTTGTAGTGCTAGGAACTTCCTCCGCGTATCTCTACAGCTGGTACTTGATGTTGCAACTCGGAGAAGCAGCGGAAGGTGAAATGTACTTCGAGGCGGCCGCCTTGATTCTGACGTTCATCCTGCTTGGAAAACGACTGGAATCACGAGCCAAACGGGCGACGATGGTAGCAGTTCGCGAACTTATGGATTTGCGGCCACGCACCGCACGACTTCGCGACAAAAAGGGTCAGTGGCATGAACGACCCATAGATGAACTCGCCTTGGGAAGCGTGTTCGAGGTCAGACCAGGGGATCGAATACCGGCGGATGGTCTGATTCTGGTTGGGAAGACCACAGTCGACGAAGCGCTCCTAACGGGCGAAAGCGCGGCTGTTCCGAAAACCGTAGGCGACATGGTCTTCGAAGGCTCGATTAACGTGGATGGTCGTGTTGAAGTTGAGACGACTGCGTTAGGCGAGGACGGTACCTTACACCAGATCGTGGAGGCCATCGAAAATGCACAGACCGGCAAGATCGCAGTCCAACGCCTTGTGGACCGTGTTTCAGGAATCTTCGTACCGGTTGTGATCGGCATTGCAGTGGTTGTGTTCGGTACATGGTTATTCGTAGGCAGCGATCTCGGAACGTCACTGATTAACGCCGTTTCGGTACTCGTGATTGCGTGTCCGTGTGCACTGGGCTTAGCGACTCCTACAGCGATCATTACGGGTACAGGTGCCGCAGCGCGAGCAGGCATCCTATATAAGGACATCCAATGCGTAGAAGAGGCACAACGCATTTCAGTCATAGCGTTCGATAAGACGGGTACGTTGACAACCGCGTCGCCGACGTTAGAGGAAGTTACGATCTTGTCTTCGCTGTCGGAATCACGAGCACTGCAAATTGCTGCGTCTATTCAGGCGAACAGCACGCATCCGATTGCAGAAGCATTTACGTCCGCGGCACAATCTCGCGACGTCACGCTCGTTACAACGACCGATTTCTTAAATCATGTTGCCGAAGGCGTCGAGGCACGGATCGACGATACGCGGTACTTTGTAGGGAATGTTCGATTGGCTGAACGGTTGGGCGTTCCGATCGATGAGTCACTCGCGCCAGAGGATATCTTGCTCTTTGACGAATCTGCGTTGCTTGCAAGCTTTGGAATCGAGGACACGGTACGACCCGGCGCTCGTCGAGCGATAGCCTTGCTCGACGATTTAGGCGTTCGAAGCTGCATGTTGTCGGGTGATAGCACGGAAAAAGCTGCGGAAGTCGCGAATCGGCTCGGTATCAGTGAATTTCTTGCTGAACTAACGCCTGAGGATAAGGTCAGCGCGGTTGAACGACTGAGTGAAAAAAATGAAGTCGTCGCGATGGTGGGGGACGGTATTAACGACGCACCAGCATTGGCGCGCGCAAACGTAGGCATCGCGATGAGTTCAGGTACCGATGTTTCGCTTGAAGTTGCCCCGATTACATTGATGCGGAATGACCTTAATCTCGTCGGCGCGGCGATACAGGCTAGCCGATCAACGTTTCGCAAGATTAAGCAGAATTTGTTTTGGGCTTTTATCTATAACGTAGTCATGTTGCCACTGGCCGCATTTGGGATACTCACACCCACGATCGCAGGCGCCGCGATGGCGTTGTCGAGTGTAAGCGTCGTGTGTAATTCCCTTTGGTTACGTGCGTGGAAACCTGAGGTGGATAAGCATGAATCAGATCATTGAGATAGGCGTGGACGGTATGCATTGTGATGCGTGTGTCCAGAGCGTCGAAAGCGTCGTAGGACGACTTAGCGGCGTTGAAAGCGTGAGCGTGGATTTAGATAGCGCGCTTGCCACCGTCACGTACGATGACGAATGCGTCACGATCGCGGATCTCAATGAAGCGATCGAAGACGCTGGATTCGATGTCGCGCTAGCCTAACTAGCAGTGCCGAGGCGAGCGCACCAACCTCGCCAAAAAATATCCGCATGCGCTAATCCCATCATGAACCACATTAGGTTGTGAGCGGTTAGGTTTAAACCGAATATGTTGAAGTGAATGTGCGGTTCGTTGAGTGCGATGATCCCCATCACGATGAATGCGACCGGCCAGATATACGGATACACCTTACCGAATCCGAGGGCAAGTTTCTCAAACATATTTGAACTATTAGGTTGAGTTAGAAGGTCGTTTTAGCGGAACGTAACTGCTTCGAACGCGTTGTTCTGAAGCGCTTGAACTAAGTCCTGCATTGAACGTATTTCCTGATCGAAACGAGTCGCACACCGACCGATATGGCTGACAATGTGAGCGTCGCTGCCACCGATCCCAGCGTAACCTTGTTCCTCAGCTAACGAACAGGCAATCTCATCTTCGTTATTACGGCTTCCGCCGTTGTATATCTCCACGATCTTCACGCCTGATGGAACACCGTACTCTTCGAGATGTGCTGCCATCCCGACTCGTGGCCGCCCTGGATGGCATGGTACGGGCACGGCAGAATGTTTCTCACATGCCTCGATGACCTTCGCCAGTGACAAACTGATGCTGGCAAAATCAAATTCTTCGACGAGCTTCGGTGTTACCCCAAAGACGAGGACATGGCCATACTCCGTTTCGACTTCGCTGCCTTTGAGGATGAGCAAGCCATACTCTTCACCGAGTTCGGAGTAGTCCGATTCGTCATCGAATTGACGGTGCTCCGTAAGTACGAAACCGTCCAAAGGTAACTCGCGCGTACGTATCCACTTGCAGTAGTTATCTACCTTTGCTCGACCGTCGTCCGACTTTATTGAGTGAGCGTGGAGATCAATGATCATCTAGGCGGCGCTCCTGGCTTCGAGCTCGTTGAGCTTCTGCTTGACGCTTGCCATTAGTTCACCTTCTGTTCCCGAATTGTCAAATACGACATCAGCAGCTGCGATTCTCTCTTCGTTAGATAGCTGCGCGTCGATACGATTCTGTACAGCTTCACGATCCATGCCGTCACGTTTGATGGTGCGTTCAATAGCGGTTTCGAAGTCAACAACAGCGACCCAAACTACGTCAACAAAGTCTTGCCAGCCTGCTTCGAGCAATACGGCCGCTTCAAGTACGATGGTCTGATTTGGATCGTTACGCTTGACGTCTTCGATTTCGGATTGTGCCATCGCTTTGATCGCTGGCCAAACAATGTCAGTCAAACGCTCGAGTGAAGATCCCTCTGCGAAGACCTTTCCACTTAGGATGCGTCGATCGATCGAACCATCGTCTGCAACGATGTCTTTCCCAAATTCGCTGACGACTGCGTCATAACAAGCAGTACCTGGTTCGTACGCGCGATGACCAAGTACGTCAGCATCGATTATGTGCGCACCGTGTTCACGCGCGTAGGAACTCAAGGTTGATTTTCCTGAAGCGATTCCGCCGGTCAGACCGATGACGGTCAAGATACGCCCTCAAAATACCGGTGGGAATGATAGGTACAAGGGGGTTCTTGTACTGCGAATACATGAGGATCGTAATTTCAATGGTCGGCAAGACACGAAGCAGAATCGTGTTTTGCCGCCGCCAATAGAATTAATCGTTCGCGCTGAACCTTATCGGCAACCATCGCTCCGCTAACAACTGACCCTGAAGAAGCGACGGTTCATTTCATACAACCGGACGGCGATTCGATATCCGTGACGGATCGAGTAGGGCGTTCGGTGATGGATTTCGCAGTAGACCATGGGATTGCAGGCATTCTCTCGCAATGTGGTGGCGCATGCATTTGCACGATGTGCCATTGCTACATTGAGGAGAACTGGTTCGATCGTATCGGACCTGTTTCCTACGACGAGAAGGAAATGCTTGAGTTTGTTCCGGCGCGTCGTGCGACAAGCCGACTAGCGTGTCAGGTAATCGTCACGCCATTGTTAGATGGATTGACCATACATATCGAATCAGAGCCAGGAAGTTAATCATGAGAGATTTCAAGAACAAAATTGCGGTCGTAACCGGTGGCGGAACCGGTATGGGTCGAGGACTCGTCCGCCAGCTTGTTCAGGAAGGTTGCCATGTGGCGACATGCGACGTACTGATGGACAACCTCGACGAAACCATACGCTTAGCTAAGGAAGCAGACACCGACGTGACGGTCACAGGACATACATGCGATGTCGGTGTCGAAGACGACATCAAGCGGTTTGCACAGGAAGTTCGCGATCAACACGAGACCGAACACATCAATCTGCTCTTCAACAACGCCGGTATTGGTGGTGGCGGCGGGTTCGTCGAAGGGCCGCGGGATCAATGGGAACGCACGTTTGCTGTTTGCTGGTATGGCGTCTATTGGTCCGCGCGCGAGTTTATGCCGATGCTAGTTGCAAGTGACGAAGGTCACATCATTAATACGAGCAGCGTCAACGGGTTTTGGGCAAGTATTGGTCCAGGCATCTCGCATACCGCTTATTCAGCTGCGAAATTTGCGGTCAAAGGATTCAGCGAATCGCTGATTACGGATTTACGACTCAACGCCCCGCATGTTAAGGTGAGTGTCGTTATGCCTGGACATATTGGTACGTCAATCGGGATCAATACTGCTCGCATTCTCGGTAACTCGATTGAACCGAACTTAGGCGACGAAGAACTTGAGCAGCTCAAACAAGCGTGGATCGATCGTGGATTGCCGGTTCACAACTACACGCCGGATCAGATACGCGAGCGACTCCGCGAGCAACGAAATCAATTTCGCGACAACGCGCCGACAACTGCCGACCAAGCAGCGACTATCATCTTGAATGGTGTGCGAAACGAACGTTGGCGCATCCTCGTTGGTGACGATGCGCACCGTCTCGACGAATTGGTTCGAGAAGCACCAGAGGAGGCGTACGATCTTGAATTCTTCCAACGACGACGGCCACTCGGGAGCTTCACCGATGATGAAGAGTGAACGCTTTTAGTGCGGTTGGACGAGATAGATTCGAACGGCTGATCTCGCACCACTATTCGGGTATTCTGGTTGTAAGCGCCGGTTGAAAGAGCGCAAATAGACGAAATACAAGTGGTAAGTATCCGTTAGTCCAGATGTCTCGGTCTAGAAACGCGGTCATTAAGTCGTACTCACCAACAAGAACGTCAAATAAACGTTGCCAACTTACACAATGGATTGTCAGTAGATCGGGTTCGTCTGGTTCGGTGTCACATCGCGCGATGTCGTTCTCGACGGGCGTGAACTGAAGTACGACGGAGTCGACGCTGAATAGAATTGGTGACGCGAATTCTTGCGCCACTTCGAGTCGCGTTTTCTCTTTCAACATACGTATGAACTCGGTTTCGGTCATCTCTACTTCGCCCTTGGAATACCTTAATCTTGCGTCGCGGTTAGCGACCTATTTAGCTTCACGTTTCAGATCGGTAATTGCTTGATGGAATTTCTTTTTGAGCTCGGATTATTCATTGCGCAGAGCTTCTGGGTAGTCATTTGTATTGTGTTTGTGCTGATTGCGTTTGCGTCCGTGCTACCGAAACGTCGCCATCATCCAGATATTCCGGAAGGTCATCTCGTTGTACGACACGTAAATGAGATGTATCGCGACTTACGACGCGGTATCGACATGGAAGCATTCGATCCTAAATCTGCACAACGTGCTAGGAAGCTAGAACGTAAACAACGGCAAGCGGAAGCGAAGGCCCGTCAACGCGAAGCGAAAGCCGCCGCCAAAGCGAAAACCGATGGTGAAAAGGACGAGTCTTCGATAGATGAGAAGAGCCATGTGTTTGTGCTGGACTTCAATGGTGAAGACATCGAAGCAGCGAAATCTGAGTTTCTCCGAAAGGAGATTACCGCTGTGTTGGTACGCACGAAAAAGCCCACTGAGGTAGTCGTACGTCTCAAGAGTGCGGGTGGATACGTTCATAGCTACGGTTTTGCCGCATCGCAGCTGTTGCGGATTCGAGAAGCAGGGATCAAGCTCACGGTTGCGGTCGATCAAATCGCGGCGAGTGGCGGCTACATGATGGCGGTCGTCGCGGATCAGATCATCGCTGCGCCGTTCGCGGTCGTCGGTTCGATTGGGGTAGCTGCAGAACTTCCAAACCTCCACCGATTTCTCAAAAAGTACGACATTGATTACGAAGTTCTAACTGCAGGCAAGCACAAACGTACGCTCACGATATTTGGCGAAAACACCGATGAACATCGTGAGAAGTTTATCGAGGAAATGGAAGAAACGCATGGGCTGTTCCAGGATTTCGTATCTAAATATCGAGAAAACGTGGACGTACCTTCCACTGCGACTGGTGAAACTTGGTATGGATCGAAAGCACTTGAGCTTAATCTCGTGGATTCGATTCAGACGAGCGACCAATACATTCAAAACGCGTGCAATGACGCCGAGGTTTACGAAGTGCAGTGGGTCATGCCCGTGAAACCACTAAACCAACTGGCGGCGAAACTGGCCGCATCAGTCACTGCACTTACGAGTTGGTTGAAGAACGGAATCCGCTCTTTCTAACCCTACTTGGTGACCATCCGCATTATTTAAAAAGCTCGATTTGAGCTAGGAGAGACAGATTGACGCAATTCAGGGCATTCGAAGTTACAAAGCAAGAAGACGGATCGTTCAATCGCGCGATCGTTGAACGGGATACGAGCGATCTACCTGATGGAGATGTTCTGATCCGTGTTGCGTATTCATCCTTGAATTACAAGGATGCGCTATCCGCAACTGGCAATCCGGGCGTCACGCGAAATTACCCGCACACGCCTGGGATCGACGCAGCAGGTACTGTCGCAGCGTCAAGCGACGCGTCGATCGCGAAAGGCACCGAAGTCATCGTCATCGGTTTCGACTTAGGTATGAATACGGCTGGCGGGTTCGGCGAATATATCTCGGTACCTGCCGGTTGGGTCACACCGCTCCCAACGGGTTTGAGTGTTCGTGAAGCCATGATCTTAGGTACTGCTGGATTTACTGCAGCACTGTGCGTCCACAAACTAGAGGCTGCGGGAATGTCTCCTATTAGCGGTCCAGTATTGGTTACCGGTGCAACGGGTGGTGTTGGAAGTGTTGCTGTACGGCTTCTTAGTCAGGCCGGCTATGAAACCCATGCGGTTACCGGAAAGAAGAATGAGCACGAGTTTCTAACCAAGCTTGGTGCTACGGAAATCCATCCTCGGAGTGAATTCGATGATGAATCGTCGCGACCATTGCTTCGGGAAACATGGGGTGGTGTCGTTGATACGGTGGGTGGTACGATTCTCTTCAATTGCGTCAGAGCGCTGAAATACGGTCAAAGTGCAGCGGCTTGCGGACTGGTGAGTTCCCCGATCATTCCTGCTTCCGTGTTTCCGTTCATATTGCGGCATGTCAACCTCTTGGGAATTGACTCGGTCGAGTTACCGCTAGAGCAGAAAAATGTCATCTGGGAGAAGTTGGCTTCGGATTGGAAGATCGACAACCTAGAGGACTTCGTAACGCCACTAATCCTTGAATCACTATCAGATGCGATTGACAGAATTCTGGCAGGTGAGATGGTCGGTCGTGGACTGCTTGCGTACGCAAACTAGTGGACTTTGTATCGTCGAATATACAGTGGGGCGTCTATGATGGCGACTAGTAGGCTGCGTACGATCCTGACCAAGCGTTATACACGAACCTGAGCTAATCGTTACGAGAACCCAACTCAATACGAAGCGTATCGTAAATGAAGGAATTACGACCGCTAGCACAAAAAGGTCATTATTACCGGCTACAGCAAATGTCTTGAAACATTCGGAGTTGATCTCCATCTCTTCGACGTCAGTCAGGATGAGCGTTAAGAGTTCGCTTGTTGGCAAATAGTTTCCGACCGCGACAATCGTGAAAACGCGTACACGAGCGTATCCGTGATTTTTATTCCAATTTGAATCGCTGTATTCAAGCAACGTCGGTTACTAGCTCTCCCCGTACATCGTCAGATCAAAAACGATTAATGTCAAGCAAATTGCATGAATTAACAACGTTTAGATTGAAGGAACCAACCTAAACTCAATTGAATATCGGATTCAATCGAGAACATTATCTTGTAATTCGGAGCGTCGCCATTTGATTTACGAGAATGTCGAACAAAAACGCCAGATTACTCATTCGACTTAATCTAACGCTGAAAATCTACAATAGGTATGTCACTCTAGGCGACGACAACAACACTCCCTTGGCACCTCATTGATAACAGGAGCAAGCTGCGTAGGAAAATCGGATATTTAGTGTAAATCGTATCTATAATCCGAGACTTCGACTAACAATTAGCGATGGGATGAGGTAACTTCGTGACGATCACAGTTAACGGTATTAAATGGGAAAAGCCACCGGTCGACGCCGGGGGTGAAATTTCCTGAGTACAAGTATTTGAATTTGCGTCTGTCCACGATGCGAGTTTGCAGAGCGGCGGGGAGGTAAGAATCGTGTATGAGGATGCAATCGGTGAAGGTGGCAAGTTCATTAGTGGAACTCTTCGCAGAGGAAGGAAAATAAAGGTTGGAGATGAAACGAAGTTCTTCGTTAAAGCGCCTAGTGACACTTAATTCGGATTTAGAGAATTTATCCGGAGAAGGATTCAATATTGGAATATCGACTTCACCAAAGTGGATTAGTGTAAGGAAGCTGAGAGACAAAAATGGTATGCATATAAAGGACAAGTACTGGCATAATCCCAAGCAGTGGTTAATCATCGGTAATGTACCTTACACAACGCGAAGAGACGGCAAACTTGTGCGCGATGAAGCAAGTATGGTAATGCCAATCTGGTTTTGTGGAGGAAGAACAACTAAACCAAAAGAGCACTGGGCTTTATGGTTAGGAAATCACCCAATAAAAAACGGGGCACTTGTCAGGCATTTAATAACAGGTGAATTTGAACGACATAGATTCGTACCAGAATATAAAAAAATTTTCCTTTTTTCTTGTGAACCTTCGACAAGAGAAACTGAATTTAGAGATTACTACGATAAGGCAACTTATTATTTCGACTTATTTGATCCAGATTTTGAGGACGATTAGCATTGCTGGCCATGGACTATGATCCCGATGGGCGTGTATCACGTCAGAGAATTGCTATCGTCGGTCTCGGAGGTACGGGTTCTCACGTTCTGGATCTAATCGCAAAAACACCGGTCGGAGAAATCCACTTATACGATAATGACACAATAAAGAAGAAGAACACGAAGAGGAGTCCAGGACCAATAGAAACGTGCAATGATGAACCGTTAAAAGCAGAATATTACAGAAGAAGGTATTCAGAAGCCGATCAGAAGATCCATGCGCACTGCACAGCAATTGACGAACGAAACGTTGAAGAATTGAGTTCTTTTTCAACGATATTCTTGTGCATCGACAAATCTAAAATCAAGGAACGGATTGTAAATATCTGTAAAGAAAGTGGAATCGTTCTAATTATCGTTGGATTAGATTGTTCGTTCGATGGCAAGAGATTTGATTCAATGGTTGCAGTATCAGTTGGACAATCTGGTCAATATGATCATCTGAATTTTATTACTCCGGTTGAAGACGAGATTGAGAGTGACGACAACCATCAGACAATCGAACTTAATGCAATTAACGCGGCATTGGCAGTGTTGAAGTGGAAGCAAATATTGGGTCTGTTTAGCGATGATCGACCTTATCTTGAATTGTGTTACCTAACACAGCGAAGTCAAATATACTTGGATCTGAACTGAATGGTCTCAGCCACAGTATCTTGTTTTTCTCGATGAAATAATGAGATTGACATTCATGGTTGGTCATCCCAATCGACGGGTGTATTGAGATGTGAGATCCATCATAGATCATCGTCCACCCATGTTCTTCAGGTGTCCCGAGTTGCATTACTGCTTGTCCGCCACACCCACAAGCACATAGATGCTTGAGAAACGTGTACTTTTCTCCGATTCGAATGTAGAGCTTACCTGGTTCAGTGTCCAATCCAGGTATTTCGTCGACAAATTCAGGCACGATCTCGTACAGCCGGTGGTATTTCATCACGTTTCGGAGTCGGTCGATACGTACATGTTACCCAAAAGGAGTATACATTGGAAATTCTCGAGAATCGACTGGTGGTATCAGGGACTTGTTAGCATGATGTCTATGGTGTGACGGTACTAGAGGCAGCATGATAGTTCACTAAACACATTTGAAATCGTAGTCAACCTTATCGGCAGGGGATTACTAACTTAAATACAAAACCCCATTATGCGACACAAATTGTCGTGTGAAATAGGAGAATTTTGTTTCGACACCGACCTTAGATAGGAACCAGTATGGTTCGTTTAGCCGATGTACGACGTCCTCGTGAAGGCATCTCGCTCATGCGATTTCTTGAGCAGGTCGCCCCCGATGAAAGGACGGCAGAAGCATGGTTTGTAGTGCGTCGCTGGCCGGACGGCGTCCGGTGTGCGCATTGCGATTCCACGCGAATCGACGTCCCCAGCCGTATTGGTGCCATGACTGCCGACGTTACTTTTCCGTGAAAACGAATTCGGTCATGCATCGCTCACCGTTGAGTTGTCGGATCTGGCTCGGTGCGGTGTATTTAATGCTGACAAGTCTGAAAGGCGTTGCCAGTACCAAATTGGCACGCGATCTCGGGATCAGTCAGAAGTCCGCCTGGCACCTGGGTCATCGTCTCCGTGCGGCGTTCGCCAATGGCCAAGACCGTCTCCTGCTCGGACCGATCGAGGTCGATGAGACCTACATCGGTGGTAAGGCAAAGAATCAACATGACGCCCAGCGCGACGGGAAGCGGGGTGTGGGTGGTAAATACCCAGTCGTTGGCATCCTCGATTGGGCGAGCGGTGAAGTTCGTGCTGAAGCTGTTGACGACACGAAAAAGGACGAGTTGCAGGGGTATTTGGAAGAGAATGTTCGGTACGACGCGACCGTGTATTCAGATGAGATGGGTAGCTACGACGATCTGCCACAGCCACACGAAGCGGTACAGCACAGCACCGGCGAATACGTCCGTGGCGACGTGCACACGAATAGTCTTGAGTCATTCTGGTCGATGTTAAAACGCGGTTACGTTGGTATCTACCACCGGTTCTCGCAACAGCATCTGGACCGGTACGTGAAAGAGTATGCCAAGCGTCGTAGTATGCGTGAACTTGATACGATCGATCAGATGACCGAACCGATCACCCAGTTTGGGGCATACGTCTGTCCTGGTCCGACCTCGTCGCATACAGAGCCGCGGCCTAGTAGAGGTCGTGTCGTCTTCGAGACGCGCCATCACAACACCGAAGCATGACCGCTCGAGGTGTCGTACATGGCTTCGTGGATCGCGTGCACACTGAAAGATCTCGTCTACATAGCTACCGGCGAAACGACGTCAGTTCGTCGTAACTAGCGATCCCTCAGTAACGAACTTTTTCTAACAAACACTAATAAACTGCGTTTTTATCCTCCTGCGTAGTTAAGTCAGTAATCCCCTATCGGCAGACCATGTTAAAAGATGCGATACATGTTTTTTGATTCTGTCTAGCTAGTAAAAAGCTGATATTTCAATCGACGGGACGTGAGGTCCATGTAGTACGGTGCTGCAGATCAGAACCTGTCGAACATGCCGGGAAAGTAAAGGTAGCTTTTCGATAACGGTCAACAGATCCGCTAACTACTCCCTCAAACGTATAGGTCAGAGGTTGAAATCTTCGTTATCTGTCGTTCACCAGTGCTGTAGTGAAGAGTGTGGAGAACTCCGATTCAACACGCTTGAAGTCCACGACGCATACGAATCTACTCCGTGGAATTGGTATTCCAATAACTATCGAGAATAAGCGCTTCGCGCTTTATTGATTTTCGGGTCCGCCGCA
Organism: Gammaproteobacteria bacterium; assembly: GCA_026707905.1. Taxonomy (GTDB): domain Bacteria; phylum Pseudomonadota; class Gammaproteobacteria; order Pseudomonadales; family Azotimanducaceae; genus Bin55. The sequence goes on from JAPOVY010000156.1 coordinate 45,863, forward strand.
GCAGATAACGGGCGGATTCTGTGGAGAGCTTGAATGTGCTAATGAGATCCAGACCATGAAGAAGAAGACTGGCGTGGATGCTATCCCGATACCTCAATGTGACCTAATTCACTCGTTCCGATTCTCCGTAAAGCCTCTGTCAAATGACCAGTAAGTGCGGGTTTTATGCCGGCGCAAGGCGATGAAGTGCAAAGAAGCCGGTTCCGATGTAACACGGCGACGACCTAGCGATGAATTGCATCCTGATATCGTATCTAGGATCACTTCGACTAATCAGTCATATTGGTGTCAATGTTCTAACCGATTACCCGCTTCTTGTGTTGATACAGGGTATTAAAAACTTGAGTACGTCTTGCTTTTGTTGCCTGAGAAAGCTCGCCAAAATTGCAAACACATTTGACTAAAAACCTGAAGTTGGACACTTGAAATGCGGAGCGAGGATGTCTTTATTACTTCACGTTTGACTTCGATGCTCAATCTCAGTTCTCAATATTCGGAGATCGTATTAAAATACGAGATAGATCATGAAGACGCTATCGAATGCTGTATCAGGCCAACCCCGATCTAGTACCGTAGGTCGTGGGAATTCGACAAATCCGATAGATCCTGCGACAATCCCTGAAACGTGGTCGGACGGTTTAGTTAGCGTTTATTTCGACGATAGTTTAAATCGCTATACTGAATGGCCTACGCCTACGGTGATCGTCTCTGATGGTGGGTATGGTATTCTCGGATTTGAGGGTGATACTTCCGATCACCTAGACCTACCTCATTGGTACCAGCCGCACATTGAGATGTGGTCAAAACATGCGACACCGTCAACCACTCTGTGGTTTTGGAATTCCGAGATTGGTTGGGCGGTCGTACATCCTATACTGGAAGCGTATGGCTGGCGATATGTTAATGCCAATATCTGGAACAAAGGTAATGGACATATTGCAGGGAACGTAAATACACGGAAGATTAGAAGATTTCCCGTGGTTACCGAGGTGTGCGCACAGTACGTCTACGAAGCACGAATCGATGGATTGACTCTCAAGCAGTGGCTACTTCGAGAGTGGCGTAGGACAGGGTTGCCACTGAAGAAGGCAAATGAAGCGTGCGATGTAGCCGATGCAGCTGTGAGGAAATATCTGGATCAAGGACACTTGTGGTACTTCCCACCACCAGAAATGTTTGAAAAACTTCAGAAATACGCCAATTTACACGGAGATGCCAACGGTCGCCCATATTTCGCAGTTGACGGTAAGAGGCCAACTTCAGCGGATCAGTGGATAAAGATGCGTGCAAAATTCAAGTGTCCGCATGGGTATACGAACGTCTGGGATCGGCCAGCGCTCCACGGATCGGAACGGTATCGTCTATCTGGTGGAACAGGGAGAGCCATTCACTTAAATCAGAAGCCACTCGATTTAATAACTATGATTATTCAAGCGTCATCGGAGAAAGATGATGTAGTCTGGGAACCCTTTGGTGGTCTTTTTACAGCTTGCATCGCTGCCCGTTCAATCCAACGACGCGCATTGGGCTGTGAGATTGACTCTACGTATTTTTACCACGGAGTCAATCGATTGCAGAAAGAGTCAGAAATGCTGCAGTGGGTTTAATGTTAAATCAACAAACGTGTTAGTGCCTCTAGTTTATCCTCGTC
>JAPOVY010000086.1 GCA_026707905.1 Gammaproteobacteria bacterium
CCGGCGGACGCTGTCTTACGAGGAATACAAGAACTCTTTAGCGAGCAGGACATTGCTCCTGATTCGATCTCGCTCGTTCTGCACGGTACAACACTGGCAACCAATGCGATTATCGAACGTCGAGGGGCAAAAACCGCTCTACTAACGACGGAAGGTCATCGCGACGTCCTCGCGATGGCGTTCGAAAATCGTTTTGAACAATATGACGTCAATATCGAACGGCCAGAACCACTAATTCCTCGTCATCTGCGGATTCCAGTGCACGAACGTATGGGTGCGGAAGGTAATCCTTTGCGCGCATTAGATGAAGACTCGATCAGTCATGCGATTGATACGCTTCGCCGCGAGAATGTCGAGAGTGTTGCAATAGGGTTTCTTCATTCGTTTACAAATAGCGCACACGAAGAAGCGGTCGCAACGAAGGTGGCGATGGCTCTTCCCAACGTAGCGGTAAGTTTGTCGTCTGAAGTCTGCCCCGAAATCCGAGAGTACGAGCGCTTTTCAACGACGTGTGCAAACGCATACGTACTGCCCCTGATGTCAGCATACCTCCACGATCTTGCACAGCGCATGGAGACATTGGGAATCCGTTGTCCATTCCTCGTCATGACATCAAATGGCGGTTTGACCACACTCGCGACAGCCGTCAAGTTTCCAATCCGTTTGGTGGAGTCTGGCCCAGCAGGCGGTGCGGTGCTAGCAGCGTGGAAAGCGCGGGAACTTGGTGTTAGAGAAGCGCTTTCATTTGACATGGGCGGCACTACGGCAAAGATCTGCATGATTGACGATGGCGCGCCGTTGCGATCACGTTCGTTTGAGGTCGATCGAAGGTATCGGTTTAAAAAGGGCAGTGGTCTACCGGTCCGCATACCGGTTATCGAGATGGTTGAAATAGGTGCTGGCGGAGGATCGATCGCGAAAGTCGATCAACTAAAACGGATTCGCGTAGGACCAGAGAGTGCGGGATCTGAACCTGGACCCGCTTGTTACGGTTTAGGCGGTGATTTGGCGACCGTTACGGATGCCGACGCGGTAATGGGTCGACTAGAGGGAGCGCGTTTCGCTGGCGGTCAAATGGCGCTTGACCTGGAAGCAGGTAAGCGCGCAATTGCTTCTAACGTTGTTAGCGCTGCTCACGACAATGCTCATGATGCGGCACGAGCAATTGCGGAAGTGGTTGATGAAAACATGGCTTCCGCCGCTCGAGGCCACGCGAGCGAATGGGGCAAAACAGTTGCTGGAAGAGTCTTGATCGCATACGGGGGCGCGGCGCCCCTTCACGCAACGCGACTCTTAAGCAAACTCAATTGTGACTATGCACTCATTCCCGTCGGGGCAGGTGTCGGATCAGCGCTTGGTTTTCTACGATCTCCGATCGCCTATGAAGTCGTTCTCAGTAAATACATGCGCTTGTCGACCTATGATCGGGATGACGTTGAACGAGTAATCGAGTTAATGCGCGCTGAAGCTGAGGCCGTGATGTCTCAAGCAGTCGACGACCTCGCTGTGCACGTTACCGCAACGGCTTACATGCGCTATGTCGGGCAAGGTTATGAAATCAGTGTACCGTTAGATTTGGACAACCTGTCGCTCGGCCAGCTACGATCAGCCTTCGAAATCGCGTACGAGAATCTTTATGGTCGTCTGCTACCGAAGTCAGACATTGAGGTAATGAGTTGGACGTTGACCTTAGCAACAGCGACGGAGGAACCAATAAGACTGAATTCAACGATTGACGTTGCTCCTTATAACGACGATCATCGGGAACAGGAGTTGACAGAACTCGACAGAGAATCGGTCGCTCGGTGTATCGACCGCGAGAATCTAATGCCAGGACACCATGTGGTCGGACCCGCTCTGATTAGTGAAAGACACACTACAACATTGATTCCAACAGGATTTGAGTTGCTTGTGAATAGCGCACATGACTTGATCGTCAGGCGTTGCGTTTCATGAGCGCACTTTCTGATCTTCAACGGCAGCTCGTGTGGGATCGATTATTAGCGGTTGTTGAAGAGCAAGCACAAACGCTCATGCGCACGGCGTTTTCGACGGTGGTGCGTGAAGCGGGCGATCTTTCTGCCGGTGTATTCGATACGCAAGGTAGGATGATCGCCCAGGCGGTTACTGGTACGCCGGGTCACGTGAACGCGATGGCCGCATCGGTGGGTCATTTTCTTGAACGATTTCCAGTGCAGAGACTGCATCCCGGTGACGTTTTAATGACGAATGACCCGTGGTTGGCGACTGGGCACTTGAACGATTTCACGGTCGTCTCCCCTGTTTACTTCAAGGAACAAGCAATCGCCCTATTCGCGTCTACCAGCCACATTGCTGATGTTGGTGGACGTGGATTTGGTCCTGACGCGAATGATGTGTTCGAAGAAGGCATACGCGTGCCTGTCATGCATTTATTTAAGGCTGGCAAGCGGAACGACGCACTGATGGAAATCGTGGCGGCCAATGTGCGTGATCCAATTGTTGCAGAAGGTGACCTCTATTCCCTCACTGCATGTAACCATCACGGTAGTCGTCAGCTAGTTGACATGATGGTCGAGTTTGAACTGAATTCGCTCGATGAAGTCGGCGAAGAGTTACTGCAGCTCTCCCAAGAGGCAGTCGAGAAAGAAATCGAAGAACTGCCTAACGGGATATACCATCAAAGTATGAGAGTAGACGGCTACGACGAACCCGTCGACATCAAATGTGCGCTGACGATCGATGACGGTTCAATCGACATCGACTTCGCCGGTTCCTCGCCGATTTCCCGCTATGGCATCAATGTACCACTCACCTATGCGCAGGCCTATGCGTCGTTTGGCGTAAGGTGCTTGATTGGTAACGACGTACCCAACAACGCGGGCTCATTGAAACCGATTTCAGTAAGTGCGCCGGAAGGTTCGATTCTCAACGCTTTACCACCGGCGGCGGTGTCCGCACGTCACGCGTTGGGTCAAATGTTGCCTGATGTCGTAATTGGTGCACTTGCGCAAGTCCTAGACAACGACGTACCCGCAGAAGGCGCGTCATGCATCTGGAATCCTGTGTTGATGAACAGCAATATACAGGACGGTAACGTACCCGATGCGAGTTTCGTCATCAACCCGATTTTTAACGGGGGGACAGGGGCGCGAGCGACAAAAGATGGGTTGTCGACCACGGCTTTCCCTTCCGGTGTTCGTACCACACCAACGGAAATCAACGAAGTCACTTCGCCCTTGATATTCTGGAAGCGAGAATTCAAACCGGATTCTGGCGGAGCAGGTCGCTTACGTGGTGGCCTTGGTCAAACCATCGAGATCGAACATGCACACGGTTCGGAGTTTTCTATCTCGAAGATGTTTGAGCGAGTCGTTCACCCCGCTCGAGGTCGCGACGGCGGACACGACGGCGCTCGGGGCCGTGTTGCGGTTAAGGACGGTCAAGATTTCCGCGGTAAAGGAAAAGAGTCAATTCCTTCTGGCGCGACATTGGTCATGGAAACGCCAGGTGGCGCCGGAATCGGATCGCCGCTTGACAGGGATCCAGTACTTATTAATGCAGACCTGCGCGAAGGCGTAATATCGAGTAGTGCGGCTGTGTCAATATATCGAAGAAAATCGGACTAGATTCTGGTGGTTTTTGAAAGCGAGACACCGCACTCTACGTTAGATAGCAGACCGTGGAGTGATACGCAAGTCATTGTTTTAGGTACACAAGGTACTTGGCGGTATACGTTTGGTTCGGAAGACAATCTACTGCATACGCTAGGGTAAGTCCAGTTAGTCATAGCGCCGACAGTCAGATCTCCGCAATACGATGACCAATATGTTTGGATCTTACTGTCGTGTGGAAAGGTGGCTCACTGATATTCTTGATACCGAGGCGTATGGTTTGGTTGAGTTCCATTGCTTCGGAGCTAATAAGGTTGCTGCGACAAGCGGTAGTTCGTATTTACCGTAAGTGCGCAAAGCTACATCGGCGTTTTCACCCTACGTTGAAAGACCAAACTCCCGTTTAATCGATGAGCACGGATGTCGACCTTCGTACCCCTAGGTAGGTAAAGATCTACGAAATCCATCACAACTTCAATTCGGTCGTAAGGTACTGCGCGTTCTACCCAGTTTGCTTCAAACACCTCAATTACGCAGGCTTCTTCTACACATTCCATAGTATCGATTGGGAATCGAGTCCGTCCACCGTTCATCACCATCCACATTGGTCGTCCGTTTGAAATGGTCGTTCGTGGGGTCAGAACATGCATATCGACTTTATTTGAGTCAACTAATAAAGGAGCACCTTCCCCATCTAGCAGTACAACAGAATCGTCGGAGACAAGACCGCGCGCTTCTGCATCACGACGCCATCCATGTTCGAGATCCTTGGATCCACGTTCGGCCAGCAATGTCTGGTCTACTGTTAGTGGATCGAGTCCTGTGGCTTCACGAAAGTAGTACGCCATCGGCCACCAACGCGACGATACCTCCTCTTCGATGTGTTGAAGCCCACAATGAACTAGAACTTTCGCGTTGGGATCCTGATCGATCGTTTCACTGATCAGGTTTTGCGCTTGCCAGTAATCGCGCGCTTGTAGTTCATTCATGTCATCAGAGGCTTGGCTTTGCTCATACGTCGCTTCGTATGGAACGATTTTGTATCCCAGCGCGACCGCGGACCGTAGTAGCTCCGCAAAGACAACATCGCTGACATAGAATCCACTTTCCCTTACGGGATAGCCACGCTCATTGAGGTCACGTTCGCCGGTCCAAACTGCCTCGACCGCGAGATAACGGTATCCTTGTTCGTACAGTGGATGAAGTAGCGCCAAGGAGAATAATCGATCGGTGGAGATATGGTGCTCCTCGTTCACCATAACAACTCGGTGGTTTCTAGCTTGTTCCACGACGTAAGAAATAGCTGGGATAGACGTCGCATGTCGAGGTAACGCTACGTTTGCCTGAACGCCATCCGGATGTTGTCGGATCATTTCGTCGCGGTACGATAGGGCTCGTGAGTGATTCCCGAGCAGGTTCTCAGCTGTTGCTCGGGACTGCCAATATAGAACCTTTTGCCAGTAAGTTCGGTCGTTTTCCAACCTTGTGCAGGTGGATTCCAACTCACGCAGACGCGTCGTCCCGCTCCAAGCGTGTTTGAGATCCATCGTTGTCACCACGCCGTGTAGTTGGTCGCATGAATTTGCTGTGAGAGAAGACTCCGCAGCAGAGGGCATGACTACCATCAGAGACATCAGAAATAACGTGAGCCAGTATTGTGACGTCGCACGAATGGGTCTTAATCCAAACCTAGTATTAAGGATGTATCTTTTCTTAAGAATGTTCAGTTCATGGTGTCGGTTAAAAAGTGTTCCAATTAAGTGCATGGCGATCTTAGTCGGGTTGTGAAAATAATCTTCTGCAAATTCCACATATAAAAATGCGCCCGATCGCGA
>JAPOVY010000090.1 GCA_026707905.1 Gammaproteobacteria bacterium
GGTCGGTCGAGAAAATCACGCCAAATCCTTTTTGCAGAAAATAGTTGACACAACTAATATGTAGTTTTCACTTATATACTTTTTATCGATGTTAATATAAAAGTGTTCTGCACAATGCACCAAGACTTCTAGGTATGAGAAAAGACTGGATTGCTTGGATTCATCGACTGTGGTAGCAAAGTCCTGCTTACAATACTTCGTTCTTTATCGTTCGCTCGCTGCGTAATTTGTAAGGCGTAGCGTATCTGGAGCTGGTTTTGAGCGAGTATCGAACATTCACCTCTGAATCTGTATCAGAAGGTCACCCCGACAAACTTTGTGATCAGATTTCTGATGCAGTTCTCGACGCCGCATTGTCGAGCGATCCGAACGCTCGCGTAGCATGCGAAACACTGCTCAAGTCGAACACCGTAATCATCGCGGGCGAAGTTTCGACACGTACGAATCTTGATTACGACCACATCGCGCGTGAAGTGTTGCGCGACGTGGGGTACACCAAAGAGTTCGGCATCGATTACGATGCGTGCGAAGTCTGTGTGATGGTGAATGAACAGTCGAGTGACATTGCTGCCGGTACGAAGGTAGGCGAATCGGAGGCGACACAGGACGAAGTAGGCGCTGGCGACCAGGGCATGATGTTTGGGTATGCGTCCAACGAAACGCCCGAGCTGATGCCTGCTCCCATCATGTATTCGCATCGATTGATGCGAAAGCATGCAGAAGTTAGGCGTGACGGGATGGACTTTCTCGGCCCGGATGCCAAGTGCCAGCTAACGTTTGCATATGAAAATGGCCACCCAAGTACGGTGAAAACGATTGTGTTTTCTGCGCAGCATGACGAGGGTTTAGACGATAAATTCGTTGAAAAAGAGGTGACTGCGCACATCATCGAACCTGTTCTTGGCGAACATTTCGACATTTCCGACGCTGAAATATTTGTCAACCCATGTGGACCTTGGACACTTGGAGGACCGGCAGTCGATTGCGGACTTACGGGTCGGAAAATCATTGTTGATACCTATGGTGGTATGGCGCGCCACGGTGGTGGCGCGTTTTCTGGTAAAGATCCGACGAAAGTTGATCGATCAGCTGCGTACGCGGCGCGATACGTCGCAAAGAACGTGGTTGCGGCGGGATTAGCGGAGCGTTGCGAGGTTCAGATTAGCTACGCAATCGGGCAGTCGCAACCGGTAGATGTCGCAGTCAATACGTTCGGTACCCGTGCAGACGGGATTGATGACGACAAGATCGGGTCACTGGTTAGGAAGCACTTCGACTTAAGCGCGGGCGGCATTGTTGAAATGCTGCAACTCAGAAATCCTATCTATCGCCGCACAGCGACATTTGGTCACTTCGGTCACTCGGACGACGTTTACACTTGGGAAAGTACCGATCGCGCCGATTCACTTAAGGCAGACGCCTTTGGAACGTAGCGATTTCTCGCACCTTAGTTTCGAATTTTTCCCACCTAAAACGTCTCGCGAGACTCTTAATCTCCTTCGAACCGCACGTCGTTTAGCTGAATTTGAGCCCGATTTCTACTCGGTAACACACGGTGCCGGGGGTTCCGCACGGGAAGGAACGCTAGAAACGGTACGTATGCTCCACGAGCAAGGTTACAACGCGATTCCTCACATTACGTGGGGTGGCGATACGCGGCAAGACATGGTTGCCTTGCTCCGTGAGTATGAAGAGATTGGCGTAACGGATATGGTCGTTCTGCGTGGTGATATCGGCGCCGAAGCATCGGGTGACATGTCGTTTCGATACGCACACGAACTTGTATCGTTGATCCGTGAAGAAATGGGTCAGCGGTTTAGATTACACGTTGGTTGCTATCCGGAGATGCATCCGGAAGCCGCGTCAATTAGTGAGGACATTAGTCGCCTCAAAGAGAAGGTCGACGCTGGGGCGGATTTGTGTATAACCCAGTACTTTTACAATGCGGATGCATATCGGGCGTTCGTGGATAGCTGTGTCGACGCAGGTATAAACAGACCGATTCTGCCCGGTGTCATGCCAATCGCAAACTTTCAGAAACTGGTTCAATTCTCCGAAAAATGTGGTGCGGAAATCCCACGCTGGTTGATGATGCAACTGCGTTCTCGCGAATATGACTCTGAGGAGCTAAGGTCCTATGGGAGGGACGTCGTTGCGAATCTATGTCAACGACTATTAGCGGATGGTGCATCGGGTCTTCACGTCTATACGTTGAACCTAGCACGCCCAACACAAGCGTTTTTGGGTCGACTACTGGATACGTAGTTATTACAGTTTTCGCTCTTCGTCTTCTAACACGAGCGTCTGTAACAGCGCTTCAAGTTCCGTCAAGTTAATGATCGACTTGAACTCATCGCGCGAACCTTGGATTTCGATATCAAAAGACCCTGAGCGATGCACGATCACGGGGATATTCAGTCGATTAGCATGTGTAAGCAAGTTGCCGTAAACTGGTAGATCGTTCTGTTCAACCAGGATCGCATGTGGATGTTGCTCTTGAAACGCCGCTGTAGCGTTCAGTTCACCTGCTGCGATTGACGTTTGGTAGATGCGTTTACTTAACTGTGAAGCGAGAGGTACCTCGCCAAGCACCAATAATCGATACGTAGCGCTTTTTCTAGGGCTAAGCGTCGAAGTTAGAGCATCGTCAAGATCGTCGATTGAGAGCAATACGACGAGGCGGCGGTCCAATAGACGCATCCCACCACCGACATAGTTATTCACGCTAAACGAATCAAAGATTGGTAACTGACCGGGTGTCTCTATCCGATCCACGAACAATGCGAGTCGATTTTCACCGTCGTCAATTAGTAGACATGCTTCGTGATTTCCGCTTGTCGTATTCAAGGTACTGACTCGATAGGATCCAAGCTCGGTCTCGAGAGTCGAGGAAACCTCGGTACGTGCGGTTTTCGAGGGGTAGATGACCTCAGTGACGGATTCGGTCAATAGGGCGTACAGTGCACCATTCAACTTGAACACCGCGACTTCCTCCAAACTGACGTTGGCTGGTAGCACGATCGTCAAGCGATGGGTTTCTTCTGTCGCTTCGAAGGTTACTTGTGCACACACGGTTTGGAGTTGGTCAATCAGCGCGGCTGATCGAATGAGCGGTTCATGTGCTTCGGCTGATTCAGGTAGCAGTAGATATTGGAGTTCCTGCGCTTCCCGAAGTAGTGCATTAGGATGTAGAAATCCCTTTTCGACTGCAAGTGCACGAGAACCTGACAAGTGTGTCTCGCTTGTGTGGAGCACTAGTTGGATTTCAATCGTATCTTGTTTGCGGGAGATACTCAGGTCACTGATCTCGATGATGCTCAGCGTATTGACAAGCTGAGTTACTAGCGAGGATAGGAGCGGGATGTAAGTAGGGTGAACGACGCTTTCATCATCGACATCCACGTCTGTGCTCGTCACCGTTAGCTGAAGTGTGAGCAGTTCCTCTAATGTCCGTAGCGGTAGAGCGTGACTCGTGTTCGCGGGCGGTGTCAATGCATCTAGTAAACGTCGATGTCGCGCGAAAACCCTCGCGAAAGGAACACTAGAGCGAGTTTCTTCAGCGATGCTCTCGATAGATTCGAGTGAAGCGAGTAATCGATGAAGTGAGTTGTGGGTTCGTATCGAATCTGATTCCGAGTCTGTAGATTTGTCGAATTCCGGTACCTCACCTGCTTCTAGCGCGTCGAATCCACCTGAAGCTTCTAGGTCTATTCGTTCGAGCAGATTTGTTACCTCGTCGTCGAACGAGATGCCTTGTCTGAATGCACTATCCTCGTCAAGTAACGATTCCGCTTTGCGAAACAGAGATGTCGTGTCGGCAGTTACTTCAATCGCACCATCGCGTAGCTGGTAGACGTAGTTCGTCATGGCTTCGAAAAGCTCGAACGTAGGATCGTCGTTCGATTTCGAACCCGATTCAAGTGCGTCACAGAGTGTGTCAAGCGATTCATCTGAAAAACGCTCTCTTACGCAATGAGCGAGCGCATCCAACAACATTCGACTAGAAACAGAATTCGACACGTGGACTAATTACTTGCAAAAATTGGTGTCACAAACGCGAGGCATTCAAATTGATCAGCCTCAGAACCAACTAATTTACCTTTACTCATGAGAACCGATTATCGTGCTGATTGGCGTTCCTAAAGAAATAAAAACCGATGAAAACCGTGTCGGTCTGACACCAGCGAGTGTCCGGGAGCTCGTACTCCACGGTCACAGCGTATTGGTCGAGGCTGGCTGTGCTTTCAAACTCGGATTGACTGATGAAGAATACAGTGCAGCCGGTGCATCTCTAACAAGTGACTTGGATCGATTATTCCAAGCGGACATGATCGTGAAAGTCAAAGAACCGCAGCCTGAAGAGGTTAAGAGACTCCACAAAGGACAGATCCTATTCACGTATCTGCATCTTGCACCTCACCCCATCCTAACAACTGCGTTACAGAAGAGCGGATGTACCGCGATTGCATACGAAACCGTAACCGACGGCCGAGGTCGATTGCCGTTGCTTGCACCGATGAGTGAAGTCGCGGGTCGGATGTCCGTACAGGCAGGCGCACACGCACTCGAGATTGAACAGGGCGGTCGAGGCACGCTCCTTGGCGGTGTACCAGGTTCACCACCTGCGAGTGTAGTCGTCTTGGGTGGTGGCGTTGTCGGCATGAATGCAGCCCGTATAGCGCTAGGTATGGAAGCTGAAGTTGTGATATTCGATATTGACCTGCGGCGACTAGCAGAATTGGAATTGGAATTTCGGCCAGCGCTACACACGCGTTATTCAACTGTTAATTCGGTACATGAACATGTGGTAAATGCGGATTTAGTTATCGGTGCTGTATTGGTTCCGGGCAGCAAAGCGCCTCGCTTGGTATCGGAAGATATGGTCAGAGAGATGCAACGAGGTTCGGTGTTAGTCGATGTGGCTATCGATCAGGGAGGGTGCTTTGAAACATCTCACGCCACGACACATTCAGAACCTATATTCGTTAAACACGACGTGGTGCATTACTGCGTAGCCAACATGCCCGGTGCGGTAGCCCGAACTTCGACTCTCGCCTTGAACAATGCAACGCTGCCGTTCGCACTAGCGTTAGCAGATAAGGGTGTATCTCAAGCCCTCTCCGAAGATCCACATTTACGTGCGGGTCTAAACGTGTACGAGGGCTACGTCACTCACGATGCAGTTGCTAACGCAACTGCCGCGGAATACGTGGCGGCGAGTGAGATCTTTCCGACACGCGAACGCTAATACCGTACTACCAAGAAATGGATTGGGTATCTTGAACCGAGTTAATTACATTTGAAAAGAGGACTGATTTCGGCAAAATTACCGCGCTATAAAATTCGTGACCTAAGGTAGCGTACCGCCTTGAATTCAAAGGCGTGTCGCGTTTGTGTTTGTCGCTAGTACGAACGCGCCTGAGCGCCGCTATTTAGGTACTTGCGAATCGCTTTCCACTCGCTATGTTCGTGCGTAAATGCAAGAACATGTCTAGAGTTGCGCGAATTCGTGGATTTGGAGGACCATGCGAAAGATTCTTGAACATCACGTAGCCATCCTGTTGGGGCTTGTGGTTGTTGGCTCAGTGATCTTTAATGTTTGGAGTCCGTGGCAATTCACGGACATCGCTTCAAACTGGGAGTTCATTGACTTTACCGTCATGGTTACATGGTGGATAACCGGCGTCGCATTTGTTCTCTTAGGTCTATTCATGGCGTGGGCGATTTGGCGATACAAGTACCACGAAAGCGGTGAATCACATTACGAGCCTGAGCATCCCGTTCTAGAAAGCTGGCTCACCATCATCACTTCCATAGGCGTTGTGATCATGCTAGCACCGGGATTGATCGTCTGGGACGATTTCGTGCAGGTGCCTTCCGATGCGATGGAAGTCGAAGTCTATGGTGAACAATGGACATGGAAATTCCGTTTCCCGGGTGAGGATGGCATCTTCGGCACGACTTCAGTCAAGAAAAACGTCGACCGAGGTATGGACGGTCCGACATTCGAGCCAAATATCACATCATTAAATCCATTCGGCATGCGCGAAGGTGATCCTCACGGCGAGGACGACATTTTGGTTGCAAGTAATGTCCTCCATCTACCGATCGATCGTAATATCAAAGTCGTGATGCGCTCAAAGGACGTGCTCCACAATTTTTGGGTGCCGGAAATTCGTGCCAAAATGGATATGGTTCCGGGCATGATCACGTATTTCTGGTTCCGTCCAACACGAACGGGTGAATTTGAAATCCTCTGTGCTGAACTTTGCGGTCGCGGTCATCACATCATGCGTGGTGAAATGTACATCGACACTCAAGAAGACTTCGAAACGTGGCTGGACTCGCAGGTAACTTGGGCTGAAATGAAAGCCGGGCAAACGCCGGAAGAACCGATGGTTGCGAAAGGTCGTCAGATAGCAGATCAGAATGGGTGCTTTGCGTGTCATTCACTGGACGGGACGTCGGTCGTCGGACCGACTTGGAAGGGGCTATGGGGTCGTGAAATCACGCTGTCTGATGGCACCACCGTCATTGCCGACGAGGAGTACATTGTCGAATCGATTGTTGAACCGAATGTAAAGCTCGTAGAGGGATTTGGGTCCGTAATGACCCCTTATGCTTTTGAAGACGACGAGATGGAAGCGCTTGTGCGTTTCCTCCAGGAGACGTCAAAATAACGATGCACAAACTAGGCCAAGCACTCTCGTTGAGGAACACTGATGGCAACTGCTGAAATTCCTTATCAGGAAACCGTACCGCTTCACCATCCAAAGACTTGGATTGGGAAGTACGTTTTCAGTCAGGACCACAAGGTGATTGCCGTTCAATACGGGATCACGGCGATGGCCGTTGGCTTGGTTGCGTTGTTGCTCTCGGATTTGATGCGAATCCAAATCGCATTTCCAGATTGGAGCTGGATGGATTGGTTCGTCGAGGACTACTACTATCAAGCAATCACCATGCATGGCATGATCATGGTGATTTACCTACTTACCGCGTTTCTGTTGGGAGCGTTCGGTAATTTCACCGTGCCACTGATGTGCGGTGCAAGGGATATGGTTTTTCCGTTTGTAAATATGCTCAGTTATTGGGTGTATCTGCTGTCGGTGATCATCCTGCTCTTAGGGTACATACCAGGGTTAGGCGGGCCAACCGGTGCTGGTTGGACGTTGTACCCACCTCAGACCATCACTGAAGGTACGCCGGGCGCCGACTGGGGTATCACGACGATGCTCGCCTCACTCGCCGTGTTCATTGTTGCATTTACGATGGGTGGTTTGAACTACATCACCACCATTCTCCAAGCGCGCACACGTGGCATGTCACTCATGCGACTTCCGTTGACAGTATGGGGCATCTTTGTTGCGACCTTCTTGGGTCTGTTAGCGTTCCCGGCGCTTTTCGTAAGCGCAATCATGATGATCTTGGACTTGAAGATCGGAACCAGTTTCTTCATGCCTGCGATCGTGTCGCTCGGCCAGACGTTGGCATACGACGGTGGTCAGCCGCTGCTATTCCAGCACTTGTTCTGGTTCTTTGGCCATCCTGAGGTCTACATCGTCGCGCTTCCAGCGTTTGGCGTAGTATCAGATTTGATTTCGGTGCACGCACGCAAGAACATCTTTGGCTACCGTCTCATGGTTTGGGCGCTGGTGTTTATCGGCATCTTGTCGTTCATCGTATGGGCTCACCACATGTTCGTTGCGGGTATGCACCCTTATTTCGGGTTCTTCTTCGCAACCACCACGCTTATCATCGCGGTACCGACAGCGATCAAGGTATACAACTGGATTTTGACGCTGTGGAAGGCCAATATCAAGCTCACCGTCCCAATGTTGTACGCGCTTTCGTTTGTATTGACGTTCATCATGGGTGGCATCACGGGTTTGTTCTTAGGAAATGTGATCATTGATATTCCACTATCGGACACGTATTTCGTCGTTGCACACTTTCATATGGTGATGGGCGTATCTCCGATTCTTGCGATCTTCGGTGGCATCTATCACTGGTACCCCAAGCTCACGGGACGAATGCTCAATGACACGTTAGGTAAATGGCACTTCTGGATTACGTTCCTGGGTACGTACGTAATCTACTTCCCGATGCATTACTTAGGTTTTATTGGGGTTCCGAGACGTTATTACGAGAACTTCGATTCAAGTTTCTACCCAGCTTCGGCTGAATTTTTGAATGAGATCATCACGATCACTGCGTTGATCGTCGGTGTTGCACAGATCCTCTATATCGTTAACCTAGTCCACAGCTATTTCTACGGCAAATCAGCTGGGGATAACCCTTGGGGCGCAAACAGCCTCGAGTGGTGCACACCCGAAACGCCACCGGGTCACGGTAATTGGGGCGAGAAGCTTCCCACCGTTCATCGATGGGCGTACGACTACAGTGTGCCCGGCTCAGAAAAGGATTTCATACCGCAGACGGTACCGCAAGAGCGAACGTCGTAGCGTCTACAAAAAGGCACAGATTAAGTAAATATGGCTGAAGCTGCACAGACAGATCAGGGTCCACTAACCACGATTGTCGACGACTGGTCGTCGGACGTCACCACCTTCAAGGCGGTGCCGTGGGGCAAGGCCATGATGTGGATTTTCCTGCTGTCGGACACGTTTATTTTCACGTCGTTCTTGGTCAGCTACATGGCTGTCAGAATGACGCAAACGGATGCGTGGCCTGAACCGAGCGCGGTCTTCTCACTTGAAGCGTTTGGTGTGCCGGTACCGTTGCTATTGATTGCGATCATGACGTTCATTCTGATCACGTCTAGCGGTACCATGGCAATGGCGGTCAATATGGGTTACCGCAAACGAAAGGTTGCGGTGTTCTGGCTCATGCTCGCCACTGCTCTGCTCGGCTTGTCATTTGTCGGCATGCAAGCATTCGAGTGGACGAAGTTGATCACAGGTGAAGGTGTGAAAGCATGGCAGAACCCTATGGGTGCGCCGCAGTTCGGCTCGTTCTTCTTCATGATCACAGGCTTTCATGGACTGCACGTATCAGCGGGGGTTGCCTATTTAGGGATTATTGCTTGGCGCGTACTTCGCGGCAAATACGATAACACGAATTTCGAGATCGTCGAGATAACCGGTCTTTACTGGCACTTCGTCGACTTGGTCTGGGTCTTCATCTTCGCTTTCTTCTATCTCTGGTAAGGAATTACGAATAAGTCATGGCGGAAGTCGGTCAACAGCATCCGATAAAGGTCTACTTTCTTGTCTGGTTGTTACTGTTTGTATTTAGTGCAGCCTCCTATATGGTGGATATTCTTGAATTTCAGGGTCATCTGCGCTGGTTATTGATCATTATTTTCATGCTTTTGAAAGCAGGTTTTATCGTTGCGGTATTTATGCACATGAAATGGGAGCGTCCAACATTAATCACGGCGATCCTCGTACCACCACTCGTTCTAATCGTCCTAATGTACCTACTCGCGTACGAAGCAGATTACGCATGGGCGTCAAGGATTGTGTACTTTGGTGATGAAGTGGCACCAATCCCGGCGCCACCGCCAACGCACGCAGGTGTTGCGCACTAGCAAACGCGTATCCAGCCCGGTTTAGAACCTTTCTGGCTCTGAACTTGAAAGATACCGCGGTCGTTCTCTATACTGCACAACCCACATACTTGGACATCACTCGATGAGTCAGCTTGTTGCTGAACTGGCAGATATCGCTGGTTCAGATGCA
Organism: Gammaproteobacteria bacterium; assembly: GCA_026707905.1. Taxonomy (GTDB): domain Bacteria; phylum Pseudomonadota; class Gammaproteobacteria; order Pseudomonadales; family Azotimanducaceae; genus Bin55. The sequence continues at coordinate 9,705 of JAPOVY010000090.1, forward strand.
GTTCTCACTGGCGACGATGTAAGTTCACGCGCGGTTGGTATCTGGCGTCCTCAAGGAATTCAAGCGCATGCGATCGTCAGACCACGTTCAACAAAAGAAGTCAGCGCGATCCTCAAGCTCTGCCACGAACGTGGCCAAACCGTTATCGCGCATGGTGGTCGCACGGGCTTGGTTGAAGGGGCGGATACCGTGCGGTCAGATTTGATTTTGTCGCTTGAACGGATGAACCAAATTGAGAGTGTCGACGAAGTCAATCGTACGATGACACTCCAAGCAGGGGTGCTGCTTCAAACGGCACAAGAAGAAGCAGAACGCCATGGTTTGCTCTATCCGCTGGATATAGGCGCCCGTGGTAGCTGCACCATTGGTGGCAATATCGCAACGAACGCGGGTGGGAATCGAGTCATTCGATATGGCATGACCCGAGACATGGTGCTTGGTATTGAAGCGGTGCTGGCGGACGGAACGATAGTGTCGTCCATGAATGAGATGATCAAGAACAACGCTGGTTACGACATCAAGCAGCTATTCATTGGTACGGAAGGCTGTCTCGGAATCGTTACACAGGCGGTCGTGAGACTGCGAGAATTACCGCGCAGTCAGGAAACTGCCTTCGTGGCGGCGGACAGTTTTGAGAAGATGCCGCTCATACTCAAACACATGGATGCGTGTCTCGGCGGGACGTTATCGGCTTTCGAAGTCATGTGGAACGATTTTTACTGTTTGGTGACTACACCACCAGCCAAGCAACGCCCTCCACTCGACCAAAGCTACCCGATTTACGTCTTGATTGAAACCATGGGTGGCGATCCTGAGAACGACAAAACCCGTCTCGAAGATGCGCTTGCAGAAGCATTAGAACAAGGTCTAGCTACGGACGCAACGGTCGCGCAGAACGGTGATCAACGCAAGCAGTTCTGGGCTATGCGTGACGATGTGGAACAGATATTCCAATATGAGCCAGTGTTTATCTATGACGTCAGTCTGCAGGTTCCATTCATGGAGCGCTACGTGAGCGAAGTCCGGGATAACTTAGAGAATCGATTCGGGGACCACCACCTGTTTACGTTTGGTCACATGGGCGACGGCAATCTGCACTTCGCAATTTCTGCTGGCGAGGACGAATCAGCTCACCATGACGTGAATTTGTGCGTATATGAACCACTGCGTCCGATTGGTGGGTCTGTTTCCGCGGAACACGGTGTGGGTCTCGAGAAAAAGCCTTATTTAGACGTCTCTCGAAACGACACCGAAGTTAATTTGATGAGAACGTTGAAAACCGCGCTTGATCCGAAAGGCATCCTGAATCCCGGGAAGGTATTCGCATAGCAGGTAAACACAATTCAACCTGTTATTCGCCGTCCGGGATCTCGTTAATTTCTCTTAGCTGCTGCCATAAAAACTGATATTCCAGCGCGGATATAAAAGCACGTTGGGTGTTGTCAGCTGCTCCCGCATGACCGCCCTCCAGGTTCTCGTAGTAAGTAACGTCTTTCTCAAACTCGTGCATACGCGCGACTAATTTACGTGCATGACCAGGATGGACACGGTCATCCGCAGTTGAGGTTGTCACAAATAATGGCGGATAGGTCTCGTCCTTGGAAAGATTGTGGTAAGGCGAAAAGTCCCTGATGAATCCCCATTCTTCAGGAATGTCAGGATCGCCGTATTCTGCCACCCAACTTGCTCCCGCGAGAAGAAGGTGATATCGCTTCATATCGAAGAGCGGGACGGCTGCAACGATCGCCCCAAACAGGTCAGGTCGACGAGTCAGCATGTTCCCCATTAACAAACCACCATTACTGCCACCCATAGACCCGAGCGATTGAGAGTTCGTTACCTCTCGAGTGACTAGGTCCTCGGCCACCGGAATAAAGTCCTCAAAGGCTTTGTGTCGCTTTTCTTTACGTGCTGCTCTGTGCCACTGTGGACCGAACTCCCCACCACCGCGGATATTTGCTACGACATAGACGCCACCGTTCTCGAGCCACGCGGCACCAGTGAGCTTCTGATAACCGGGCAGCATCGGGATTTCGAAACCACCATATCCATAGAGTAGCGTAGGTAGTGGTTTTGAGATCTGCTCGGGACTTACCTGGAAGTATGGTATTTGGGTGCCATCCTTCGACGTAGCCCAATGTTGCGAGATCGTTAGACCTTCTGTGTCGAAGATATGCGGTTCCTGTTTTAAGGCTTCCTCGGGTCCACCAATCTCGCCAATACCGAATGTGGGAGGCGTCAGAAAGTCGCTTTTTGTTATGAAATATGAGTCGTTGTCACTCTCGTCGACTGCTCGGACCGATACGGTCTGAAACCCCCGCGACGAGTGCAAGGGATCCGTATGCCGTTCCTCGTCGCGATATGAAGCAACCTCGATCTGGTTGCGAACGTTTTCCATTACATTCAGCAGGAGAAAATTGCGAGTCGCACTAAAACCAGCCAAACTCCGACCCTTTGTCGGCGCAAACAGCACGTGAAGTTCACGTGAACCTTCCAAGTAGTGGTCAAGATGGGCGGCGAGAAGCGAACCGCTTGGATAGGTAGTCCCCTCAAGAATCCAGTCTTTTTTCGGCGCGAGTAAGATCCAATCTCGGAAGAAAGAAGCGTCTACGTGTGTTGGTTTATCGATCAATATCAATTCACCATCAATTAGTAGATGGGTGTTTGAATTGAAAAAGTCGATCGATCGAATAATCCCGGCACGTTCAAAGTCTTTGGTTTGATCAGAAAACCCAAAAATGCCGACATCGGTTGACTCGCCCTCGAACAGAAGCTCCGCTTCCTCGAGTGATTCGTCTCTTGACCAACGTTTGACGGTTCTTGGATACCCTGACTCCGTTAAAGAGCCTTCGCCAAAATCCGAAGCGACCAGGATTTCGTTCCTATTCAACCACGCGACGTCACTCTTCGCTTCTGTTAAGTTGAATCCGTTTTTTACAAATGACCGAGTCTTAAGATCGAACTCTCGGATTACGGCCGCGTCTGACCCGCCCCTTGATAGATTGATTAGGGTCCGCTCGTAAGTTGGTCTAAGTGTGTTCGAACCTCCGTAAACCCAACTTTCGCCTTCTGATTCTCCTAGTGCGTCGACATCTATGACAACCTCCCATCTAGGTGTTGCCGTTCGAAACTCGGCTAGCGTGGTTCGCCGAAGGATGCCGCGCTCGTGCTCATCATCTTGCCAAAAGTTGTAGTAGAAATCACCTAGTTTCGTAATGTACGGAATACGATCGCGTGCGTCCAGAATTGTTTTGATTCGGTCCCGTAGCGCTTTGAATTCAGGCGTGCTCGCAAGTTGCTTATGTGCATTAGCGTTCATTTCCTTCACCCACTCAAGCGATGCCTCGCTTTGGATGTCTTCCAACCACAGGTATGGGTCGTTCGCGTTAATTAGCGTTGGAACGGTCATAAGTAAGAAAAAATAAGAGAGTGTTCGTTTAGACACTGATATATCGTCCGAATGTTAAAGGGTATGTCAGATCGAAATGAAGTGATATTCTCAAAATCGCTAGAAATTCACTTCATACGTCGGGATTGAACTCACTCATCCAACCACATTGTCGAAACGTCCACTTGCATGTCTCGAACACCGTCTAGTTGATCAAGTCGCGCGAGGTCAGCGTACGCTAGCAAGATGATTTTGGTTCGCAAGTTCGCGCCATCTCCGTCGATTAATGTGATCAATATGTCCTCATGGTCATCACCGTCAAGATCGCCTAAGCAACCGAATCGCGCTCTTTCGCTGTGTACGGTCAGTGAACCAAAGGTAACGCGCCAAACATCTTCGGCATTCTGACTAATAGCGTTCGAGAGGTCTATGCGCCCATCGGACCGACTATCGTGGAGGTCGAGCGTTGCGTTCGCTTTGGTATCGAAGACGTACAGCTCAAGCCCGTTGGTCAACGGAGCCGCAACGGTCGAACTGACCGAGGATGCGATGCCTTGTATGCGTCCTCCGCTGGAGTCAGGTTGACAGACGGTTAAGCTGCGGATACCGGGAAACTCCCACGCATTATTTATGCCACTCTCAATGGTCTGAATAACACCATCTACAGGACCTTCGGCACGATCGTGTGCCTCAAGTTCCCTTAGATCAACGAAATGCGCACGGTTAAGGGTTCTGCTTTCGATAAGCGGTAAGAGAAACGATCTGGCATTCCCACTGCTTGCTTCATCCAATGTAGTCGTAAGAGTGCTGCTCGGATTCAGGAGATAACCATCTATTCGATATGAGTTCGGTTGGCCGTACGAGCTCCGTAAATCTATTTTCTGATCCGTTTGCGAGTCCTCGGCATCCATCGCCGGTATGTCGCTCGATGCCAGAATGTAGATGCGTGGTGGCGTGCTCAAACTGTTGTTGATCATGAATTCGTCAATCCCGTCACGATCTAAATCTGGAATTCGACTGACCAATGTCGTGCCGATGCCAGGGAGAAGGGCATCGAATTCAGGATAGAACGACCACGAACGGTTGTCACTCTCTAGCGCGTCAAGAAGAATAGTTTCGTCGTCGCTAGGTATAGTTGCTTCAATGGTCGCGTGCGGCATCAGATAAGTCGCACCGATGCCGGATCGAACTATTTGTCGCGACCGACCCGCTAAGGTCCCAATCACCAATGTGACGTCGTTTTCGTTAGCGAGATTTGCGATCAGAGTTGTGTTTAAGCCAAAACCGTGTCGGTTTTCAGAGCTTCTTAGTTGAGTGCAAGAACCTTGTTGTACGCATGCGTGTAAATCAATCTGTCCATCTTGATTCCCGTCAGTACCGTCGATTTCCGGCCAATCACCTCCGTATACGAGCGTAACCGAACCAGAGAGGTTGTAGGACAAAGGTTCAACGATCACAATGTCTTGAAAACCATCTCGATTCAAATCACCCACCGTCGCGCCACTATATCGTGCGGCGTCTACCTCCCCCTGACTATTAACGAATCGCCAACTTGATGCTCCTCGATGGATCTCGTTTAGATCGATAGTTCTATCGGCAGCACCGTCCAGTTCATCTAGCGTCGTGAGGTCTGCACCAGATACGAGCAATAAAGGATTGCGAGAAACTTGAGGCAGACCATTCGAAATCTCGATATCGGCTGTGCCATCCCTATCGAAATCGCCTAAACGAAAAGCCTCGCTGGGGAAGCTCTCGAGCGCGCCGATATCACTTGAGTACCAATCTGATTGAAGACGATACGAGACAAATTTGGTTGAGCCATGGTTGTCCCCGAGGCCGTCGCCGTCAAGGTCTTCCCATTCAAATGGGTCGAAGGGAAACTGATCAGAGTTGTCGCCATAACCATCGCCGTCGGAATCAAGCCATTCACCAGGGTCCAACGGGAATACGTCTTCGTCGTCTAAGTAGCCGTCGTTATCGTCATCAGGATCTGCATTGTTTCCGATCCCATCGAGATCGGTATCCAACCATTCGTTAGGATCGAGGGTAAAAGCATCGCCATTGTCACCTACGCCATCGCCATCGGAATCCAGACTTTCGTTCGGATCAATGGGAAACGCGTCGTCTTCATCAAGTACAGAGTCGTTATCGTCATCTAGATCCTCTTCGTTCGGGATTCCGTCATTGTCGAAATCACGAGGGAATGCATCGTCTTCATTGAGTAGACCATCGCCGTCGATATCTGGATCGTCCCGATCGCCAATACCGTCGAAATCTAAATCCGAGTGCTCGCCAGCGTCTAATGGGTAGACGTCAATTGCGTTCGCATACCAATCAGCGTCGGCGTCGTATTGAAATTGACTTAGGTGAGGGTAAGCATCAAAAAAATCGGGTAAACCGTCGCCGTCGTCGTCTCTATCGTGGATGTTTGGAATCCCGTCGCCGTCAGTATCGGATCCGTTGTTATGCAGCATCACGATGTGATCCTCTTGTCCATCGGCGTGATCCAACGAATCGAGCTCTGTTGAGAACACCACATACATGGTGCTGTAGTCGCCTCGCAGATCTGCGGAGTGCAGAGCAAAAGCGAAGTCTGTGTTGGTGTCGCCGTCAAGGTCGCCGAGGGATACAACCCCGGTCAGCGGCGACCGACCTTTTGGTCCGTAAGGTACTCGCAGTTGATAGATACCTGGATAGCGAATTCGAACGGGTACGTTGACGATGCCGTTTAGATCTGCGCCAGTTGGATCATCAAGATAGTCAAGATCGTTGAGTGGCGCTATGAGCAGCGATCCAAAACGAGGCGTGACGAGTAGATTCCCAGCACTTTCGTCTTCAGCGCGTAACACAGTCGAGCTAACTGGTCCGGGGTCTAGATAGATTGTGTTAAGACGCCATGTGCCGAATTCTTCTTCAGGATCGCTAGGTAACTCGATCGATCCGTCCGGCGACAGATCGTTCAAGTCGTATAGACGTATACCCGCGTTTGAGAATACGTAATGGTTGCTGCGGCTACCCCAAACCATCAGGTCATTTCGATCGTCGTCATTGAAATCAGCGAGTGAGTTAACACTTAGTCCGAACGAAGAGTCTTCAGGATTGCTAATGCGCAACGTCATATCAGCAGCGACTAAGTCGTCGATAGCAACCCTTCGATCACCGTCCCTGTCGACGTCGTCGAGGTCTTGAAGCTGCTCCGAATTGAGAATGTATACCCGTCCCGATCGGCCCCTTCGCTCGGTAACGCCGAGTAAGAGGTCAGTTGGGTGCGCATCTGAGACGTCCCCGTGGTTCCTCAGCTCTTGCGATACGTCAAGACCGCTTACCGATAGGAGGAAACTGTTCTCGTCGGATCCGAATATTTCGGCAATTGTTAGTGATTCCTCACCGTTTGTCGACGAAGACTCGTTGATTCCGACACGATTTAGTACATACACCTGAAAGTCACGCCGATTTGATCTCTCATGACCAACGATCGCGACCTCGAACAAGCCGTCGCCGTCTAGATCACTGATCGAGGCAATGCTCTTTATCTCGAAATCTCCGTATGCGTTTAGATGTACGCAATTTACGTCCGTATTGCAGTGATTCAGGTTGACGTTACGGTCTACTTCGCCATCTTTCTGATCCAATAACGCTAGTTGCGCTGGGTCCAGATTAACGATGTAAATCGATGCATCGCTCAGGATAAGGAGTTCAGGGCTTCCAGCAGTGTTATTTGCGAAGGCTAGTTGACGACCTGTGTTGCTATCTGCGTCAGAGCCATGTAGTATCCAAGTATTCGGTCGATTTGCTAGTTCGTCTAGATGCTTTATTCCGGGAGTGGTGCTATCAGTCGCAGCTGGTTCGATTAACTCACTGAGAGCAAAAAGGAGTACCTTGCCTGATGCTTCTCCTGATGCATTCACTGCATTTGGTGCTGAGACCGCAATGTCCGCTCTCCCATCCGCATCTAAATCATGGATACGCACTGAGTAGAAACCGAAGCTGTCCCCTTCCTCGCTACTCGATATTGCCAGTAATTTAGATTGTGTGGAAGCGGCATCAAACGGATTTGGGTCGGATAAATTGAGGATGCCATCGTTGTCGATATCCGGGTCGGAGTTATCACCAATACCGTCGCCGTCCGTGTCGGCCCACTCCATCGGATCAGCTGGAAATGCGTCACGATTGTCACCGAATAGGTCTCCGTCGCTGTCGGACCACTCCGTCGGATCAACGGGAAAAGCATCCGCCTCTGCACCGACGCCATCGCCATCGAAATCAAAGCTAGGATCTGGCGTAGACGTTCGCGCGAATTGATATTTAAGGACATTTAAGGTCAGTGCAGAATCGGCACTTCCTGCGGAATTAGGTTCCGTATGGGATATTCCGCAAGGCTTGCCGTGGCAATCAAGGTGAGGGTTCGAGAACACATCGATACCAACGGCACGAAAAACAATCTCCGCGTATGCCATGACCGTACCGAATTCGCCGTATATCGCATGACCGCGTGACCAGAGATAGGCACCCGTCGACAATTGCTCATAGGAATGACCCAATCCCATCAGGTGGCCTATTTCATGGGCGGTCACGTCAATCGCGCAACTAGAGGGATCGAGAAATAGCTCCGTGTAGGGAAAACGTTCGTTCGGGTGTAGAAAGCCTTTATCACCGAGACCACCGATCCTGACAGCGAAACCGCAGAGCCCGGTATCGCGAGAACGGTAAACTAAGACGATATCCGCATCGTATTCTTCTAGCAACTCTAGATATCGAGATTCCTCAAGCGACTCACCTTCCACGATCTCAGGGACATCGGACTCGTCGAGAATCCCAACCGCACGGAAACGGACGGGACTTCCACTACGCTCGTAAATATCGTTTGTCGCGGCGAGAATATGCGGGATAAACGTCTCACCGGTCGTGTTGTAGTGTTCAAATGAGAGTTCTTCGTGTAGGATCAGAATATCGATGACTGGCGGCGCCGGGACGTTGTTTGGATCATCGGGATCTGTTCCCTCAAGTTCCTCATTGACGTCGTCGACACCATCACCGTCGGAGTCGAGTAGGAAATTTGCATCTGTTATGTGCAGGTTCTCGATAGGCGTCGACCATTCGCCTTTGAACCAGACGGAGTCCAGTCGTGGATGTCCGCCAACGATTTCGTTGTCGTGTAGTAGAAGCTCAAAGTAGTAAGAGCCTTCAGGAATAGCGCCTAAATCGACGGCGAAAACCTGTGAGCCGCTCGTAGAGTTTGCTCGAACACTGACTTCTAACTCAACCGTATCGACGAAGGCGGTGTAGTCGACAACCTGGCTTGTGCTGGTTCTTCTTTTGCCTGCAATCGCCAGAGTTACGTACAGCTCATCAACTAAGGTGTCTGTGTTGTTGATGAGCCCGAAGCGGAGTTCCGCAGTCTGGCCGTCCGTACTAGCTAGCGTACATGGACAGACTATGTTGACTTGTGCGCGTTCAAACTGCGAGTATGCCGGTACAGCAAGAAGGGCAATAAACAGTGAGAATAGCGCTCGTAGTAACACAACCGTACACCATCTCTTGCCGCGATTTATGGAATTCGAGTTGCGGATTTGGTGGCGATGCGGCGTGTTCGCTACAGCAATATTCGTAGGATCGTTCACATCGTGGTTGCGATTAATAGTTCACTTTTAATCCGTGCGGCGTGGAACGTACTCGGCGCCTGCATATCGATCGAAGTTTTCGTTGAGTATGTCGGATTCCGAATAGTCTTGCGAGCGTTTCAGCTCTGCGCTGGAAACTAGCCAACCGATCTGACCGTCTCCTGTCAGCTCCCAGGTTCCTTGTTTGGTTGAGACGTACGCCAAAGTCTGATCCTGACCATATGTCAGAATGAGCCGATTGAGCTCTTGTTCGTTTGGTGCAGCAGATGCGCGGATCGTTGTCGAATGGCGACCATTTGGCGTGATTTCATCGACTATAGCACGGTACGTTGTATCGATATGAGGTATGCGGACCTCAACCGGTGTATTTAGCAACCACTGATCAAAGCGATCGTTAAGGCTGACGAACACCGCGTGATCTGGAACACGAGTCCACTTGGATTTTGGTAGGTTGTCATCTGACGAAATTTCAGTCCAAGCAATTTGTGGTTTGCGTGGCGGGTAGTTCGGTTGATTCGCCACTCCGTTCATTTGAGAAGACGATACCGGCGCTGACGAGCGCTCAACTTCCGTAAACGTAGATTCGTCTACGGGTGATTCGTTCCAAATATACAGGTATGCAACGACGAGTAGTGCGACGATAGCAATACCAGAAAAGGTTGCGTAACGATTGACTTGTGAACTCACTATTCCCGCTCCCGGCATGGAACACGCTTCATGATCTTCGGTTCACCCTCTTCTAAAGTGGAAATGTTTGAACGTTAGGATACTCTCAGCAACATATTTTGACAGTTCTCCGGATAGAGCGTTTTACTAAAACGCCGTTTGGAAGTTTGCTACGTTCGGCGACCAAACTCTGTCGAGTTAAGAAACGGATGAAGAGGCGCCCGCGCTCTACGCGCGTGGACGGTTTGTAGGTCAATACGGTCGCTAACTAGCGTTCGCAACTACGGTTGACGCGACGAAGAGATCGCTCGTTTTAGCGTTTAGGAACTACTCAATGGGGTCTCTCGTCGATTAGCTGACAACAGTCGACTAATTAACCGTACACATTCCTTGATCCAAGACGACATCACCGTTCTGATTGGTCGTTCGGAACACTACATCGTTGCCGTCTTTCCACATCGAAACAGTTAATTCATCGCCAGGTATCACTGGTCGAGAAAATCGGCCGGACATGGCACGGAAGCGTGAGGGATCACCGTCGCAAAGGGCTTGGAGAAGTGCACGTCCGGTAAAACCATAGGTACACAGTCCGTGAAGAATAGGCTTATCAAAACCTCCCATCGCGGCAAATCTCGGATCCGAATGAAGTGGATTTCGATCCCCTGAGAGACGATAGGTTAGAGCCTGATCTTCACGAGTCTTGTAAGTTACGCTATGGGTTGGTTCAGTCTCAGGATACTCTACTTTGAGACTTGGACCTCGATCGCCTCCCCAGCCTCCTTCACCGCGCAAGAATAGTTGCGAGACGGTTTTTAGAAGCGGCTTACCCGACGCCTTGTTGATACTCGTTGAGGTCGTTTCAACGACCGCAGCGCTTCCTTTGTCCCAGATTCCCGAAATGCTTCCAGAGCTTTCGATTTCACCATCGGGCGGGATTTCGTCGAACAGCTCGATTCCCATGAACCCGTGGACCATCAGTGCTCGATTGAAATCGCCGATCTTTTGCATTGGTGCGCCGCCTCCGCCGATGATCACGGCAAATGTTGGAAGCACGCGCTGAGGCACATCGGCCGTATTTTCCGTAGAGAATTGCAGTTCATCGGTTCCGGCACCCACGCCAACGGCGTATAAGAGGGCGTCAGTAGAATTCCAGCGACGCGAAACGGGACCGCCGGTTTCGCCAACGGCATCTGGGTTAATAGAAATTGTCTTGTACCGGGTATATGAGTTGGCGACATTTTATATTTGAGGCGCCGCGGTCCTAAATCCCTGAGGTAATGTCCATGAGTCGTACTATCCGCGGTAAAGTTGCGGTCGTTGGGTTAGGCGAAACACAGTATTACAAACGCGGTCAGTCACCCGATGCTGAATTCAAGCTGGCGTTAAAAGCCATCATCTCAGCATGTAAGGATGCCGGTATTTCGCCAAAGAAGGTCGATGGATTTGCGTCTTTTTCGAATGATCGAAGCGACCCATCTCGCCTCGCCGCGGCGCTGGGTTGCGATGACTTACGTTTCGCAAATATGCAGTGGGGTGGCGGCGGCGGTGGCGGGTCTGGCGCTATCGCGAATGCCGCTGCTGCGATTGCTACAGGAATGGCCGAATGCGTGATCGTATTTCGAGCGCTGGCTCAGGGACAGTTCGGTCGCTTCGGTCAAGGACCTCGTAGCAACACGACATCAGGTGGCGGCGCTTATACCGTGCCGTACGGTTTGATGTCTCCCGCGCAGTCGTTCGCCATGAAGGTCAATCGCTTCATGCATGACCACGATGTCAAACAAGAAGCACTTCGAGCCATTTCGTTAGCTTCGTACCATCATGCGCAGAACAATCCGCGCGCGGTCATGCACGGTCGCCCCCTAGACGAAGAGAAATATGACGAATCTAGATGGATCGTGGAACCCTTCCACCTGTTTGACTGCTGTCTAGAAAACGACGGTGCCGCCGCGATGTTGCTCGTCCCGGCTGAGCGCGCGAAAGACTTTCCGCACAAACCTACGTATATCTTGAGCGCTCTTTCAGGCTCACACTACCGTGCTGGTGCGTCCGCGCATAACACGCCCGACTATGCGACATCCACATTTAAGACCACTGTACCAAGGCTGTATGAGATGGCGGAGCTCGGTCCTAAGGATGTTCAAGTGGCACAGGTGTACGAGAACTTCACAGGTGGCGTGCTAATGAGCATCGTTGAACATGGCTTCTGTGAACCTGACGCCTGTAATGAGTTCTTTACCAAGGAGAACCTTATTGCGCCAAACGGCGAATTACCGACCAACACCAGCGGCGGTAATCTTGCAGAATGCTATATGCATGGGTTGGGCTTGAACATTGAAGCTGTTCGCCAATTGCGTGGCGAGTCCACAAACCAAGTCGACAATGTGGACGTATCTCTCGTTGCGTCAGGTCCGATGGTGACGCCAGTAAGTTCTTCGATATTCGGTTCAGAGGCAACACTGTGAGCTATCTGAATCCGGGATTACCTATCCCAGTCGCCTCACCAGATGGTTTGGACACACCCTTTTGGGAAGCCGCCGCAAACGGTGTACTCATGCTGCAGGTTTGCGAGGATTGTGGCTACCACCAATGGGGACCGGAATGGGTGTGCCACCAATGTCACAGTGAGAATGTCTCGTTTAAGGAGATTGAACCCCGGGGAAGGATCTACAGCTATGAACGCGTGTGGCATCCAGTTCATCCTGCATTGAATGAACAAGGACCTTATTTAATCGTACTTGTTGAGTTTCCTAACTACAACAATGCACGCATGGTCGGTAATCTACTTGGCGATCCGGAACAAGAAGTGGTTATCGGGTCAACGGTTGAAGCAGTGTTTGAACACCACCCAGACGATGATCCTCCGTACACACTGATTCAATGGCAGATCGCCGATTAGCTAGTGATTGCGTCAGTCCACAGACGGTTGCGCTGTATCCGAAGGTAAGGAAGTCTCTGGCAATTCCGCGTAATTTCGCTCCATCGCAGGATCCTCGGCCGCGAGCTCCTTTAGGCTAGACCATGCGTGAGCGTGCAAAGTCGCTCCTCTAACGCTTGATAGGTATTCACTGAACTCAGGTGGTGGGGATTCACCGGCAGCTGCTCTTTCAGCGACTAAGTCCAGGAGTTGCTGTTCTTTATCGGTGATCGGCAGTTCGACTGGGTCCTCACGACCACCGGCTAACGATCGTGCAAAGAAAGCAAACATTTCCTTCATTCGACTCGACATTGTTACTCCCACGTGGTCGGCCCAACGAACCAAGTGATACTCGTGCCGAATGTCTTTGTCCCAGAGTACGCGATGCAAGAACTCGGTTCCATCGTGCAAATTTAGATAGTCTTCGTCCCCACACTCTAAGTAGATGTTCAACCCACTATCACGGATTGCTTCTGCATTGTCATGTGCTAGGCGAACTGGATTGTCGCTTATTTGCAGTGACGGCGCGGGTCCACGCGTCCACGTATTACGCGTAAAGTTCGGTAACTCCGTAAGTGTCGGTTCAATAGCCGGTTCCATTGCGCCGACCGCGAGAAACCGTGTCGGATTCCGGAATGCGCTCTTGAGAGAGCCGTAACCACCCATGGAGATGCCTCCGATCATGACGCCTTCTCGATCGGTTCGAGTGTTGTAGCGTGATGCCATAGCTTCGGGTAATTCAGATTCGATGAAGCTCTCCCATGGACCTAAGAATCCGCTAAACGGTGTAGTTGTAAAAGAGACGAACACCATTGGTGGAATCACGTTATCGATGAAAAACTGATCGATATAGCGTTTGGTTTGCACTAACTGTTGTCGGTCGCCGCCCCCGCCATGCAACCAAATGACCAACGGGAGCTGAGACGCACTCTCGCGATCGAATCCAGGCGGTAGTATGGCTGACATAGCGACGTTTGCACCGACAGCAGTAGATTCCAGTTCGAAAAGTTCGACCAAACCGCCACCCTCAGTTGTTTCGTTCTGCAATTCTGACGCAATGAGTGTACTTGAATGAAGCACGATTACTGTAACAAGCGCGATTGGGACGGCGTTGCAACGATAAAGCGTCTCAGTGAGTATTTGCTTGAACATGCGTACCGAGTGTCGTGATAGCTTGTGAAGGATATTAGTAGCTGAATTTCGTTTTCACGCATCCGTCCGATTTGAAGTTGAGCTTACGCACCATGTGGGTTTACCGATCCATTCATGCGTGTTCCGATTCGATAATAAACACCGTTCAGGTACTTTCGAAACGTGCTCGACGATTGAACGGCAGATCGTTGGTTGCGGTACGTTTAGCTACTAACCTGAAGGACGTTGAAGCTGCCTTTCTGCTAAGGGCAGCGCCAGAAACGCCCCACCATTTCTCTGCGTGAGTTCGTGCATTAAAACGGAGAAGCGCAGTGGCGACCAAGTTAAGCCAGGATCGTTCTCAAATCCGAATGCGTGAATTCGCAAAGTTCCTTCTGCGACATTTGCCGAGGAGACGACTTGATCAATACTCCGTATGTATTCGTCAAGATCTTCTGATCCCGAAAAATCGTCGCCAAAAATGAATAGTGCTATCTTCTTCTCAGAGTCATAAAGATCACGCAGTGCGACCTTGATGCCTTTTGCAGGGCTACTCGTGGAGAAGGCGCGCCAAGTCTTAAGTCGGGAAAGAGCGCGTTGACGAAGTTGCGGGGAATCGTCTAACCAACGCTTGCGGAATGTCTTGTAGAGATAACCTCCTTCATCGCTAAGAATCTGAAATCCCTTCATTTCGGGATAGAGTGACAATACGCCTTCAACTTCCTCTGTAACTTGGTACCAGATCGAACGCATACTCAAGGACGTATCGATCACGAAGATGACGTACTCCGAATCTACCGGTATACCAGCGTATTCACTTGGTGTCGTGCTAATCGCTTGTTGAGCTCTGGATCGCAACTCTTGTATTGCGGATTTGGTAGCAGTAGTACTCCTGTGTAGGCGATTGAGTTCTGCGGAAGTTGATTCGATCGTATTGCTGACCTGAGTGGATCTCGCGTCTCTGTCATTCGATTGCTCGCCGAGTCGCTCTAACAGCACACGGTTTACCTCAATCTCACGTGTCAGAGCGTCAATCTCACTGTCAAGCGTTCGTTGTTGCAGTACGAGCTGCCCGTAGTCTGTATTTACCGGTTCAGAATCTGCTAAGACCCCAAGTTCGCCAATTGGCAGAATCAGCACTAACAGCACGATCGCACCAAACGCACACGCAATCACGTCTAGAAAGCTGACCGTTGCGCCGCCGGGTCGGTCGTCTTCTCGTTTCACGAGGTAGGCCATCCTGGGACCGGCGTTAATAAACGACCCCCATGCGAGGCTGCGAGTTCCCAGTAGCCGTGAACAGCGTTACTGTCACCTTCAAGTGGATACAGTACGACGTCAATTCGAATCCCTCGTAAGTCGCGTCGAGTAGCTCTCAATGCGTTATCAAAAATGTTTTTGCGACATTGCGGCGAGATTAGCGGTACTTGGCCTGCTTGAGCTCGCGGACATCCTCGGATTCGATTCAGAGAGGTTTTGCCGGGTAGGGTCGGGTAGCCGTCCGTGACCAGTATCACCTGAGCGGGTGATGGTCTTATGTCCGCTGCTATGGCAAGTGCCGTTTTTAAGTCAGTTGGCCCGAGAGGAACGAGGTCGTTCAGTAGCGTATCGACGTGGTGTTGTGCAGAAGCAGCGTCGTGTTTAGTATCCCATTGCGGGATTAGTACCCCAGTGATTGGATTACCTTGAGAATCGCGTACGGTATCGCCGTAGGTCAAGATTTGATATGAAGCGCCGGTTGGTAGGCGATCGATAATCCATTTTGCCGCACCTCTTGCCGAGACCCACTTCTCAGCGCGTAGTTGGACCTGAGGGTTTGACGCCCGGAGACGAATGATCTCGACGAGGCTTGGACTTAGCATACTGGCAGAGGAATCTAGTAAAACCACAACTCGGTCGTTGTTAACCATGAGACCGGTCAGGTGCTGTTGGGACGCGACTAGCTGTGCCTCTTCTGCTTCACGTTGTTGTTCTGCTGCGCCAGCCGCAAGTGCCTGGCGCGCGTTGCTCAGCGCGACACGTTGTTGCTGTACCTCGCGGAGCAGATCGCTGAGTCGAGATGCCTGTAATCGCGAAACTGACGACTTCGCGTCGTCTCTTGCAGTGAGAGTGACTATCTGGCGTTGGGTTTCGTCAGCGACGCGTTGCAGTTCTGTTCTTCTCTCAGTCTTCGTTGCAATAAGCTCTTGTATCTCGGTTATGTGTTCGATCAGAAAACCCGCAGCGTCGATTTCTGCGACTGTTTCACCGTGTTTAACGACAAGTAATAGCAATACGGCGGCGCCGAGTCCGCAGCAGAGCACATCGAGAAAACTAAGTCCGAATGCGACGACGGATTGTCGTTTAACCGAGCGACTCATTGTCCGCAGGCGGCTGCGAGGGTTGGTCTTGCTCCTTCGCGAGGGCGGTTAACTTTCCAATAAGCTCGGCCGCTATGAAACGCTTGTAGTTTGCCACAAGACGCTCCTCGCGACCCTGCAATAAATAGGAAGCTAGCATGAGTAAGAGACTGATGAAAAGCGCGCAGAACGTTGAGTTAAACGCTACACCGAGGCTATTCGCAACGCCAGTTATGTCTCCTGCCAACGCTTCATCGGCGCGACCTAGTGCTTCGCCAATACCGCGCACAGTACCGAGAAAGCCAACGGAAGGAATTGCCCAAAGGATGTACTTATTGAGGCTCAGCTTCGCATCAAGTTGCTCTAAATAAACGTCGCAAGCTGCGGCGCCAACGTCACTTGCTTCTTTGAACTGAGAAATAGGTCTGCGCGGTTCAAGCGTGTTCAGTACGGTCTCGACAACGCCAAGCAACTGAAGATGAGGCGCACTTTGAAGCTTCCTCGCGACGACGTGGCGCAGCTCTGCTAACACGTCGTCATTGAATGCGGTCTTACTTCTCAGATCGAGGAAATCGGTCTTCAGCAAATGGGGTTCGTCCATGAACAACTGATAGCGGAAGAGCCAGAGCCAAGCACACCACAAACCCAAAATGACGCAGATTTCTTGTTCGGGATCTTTAAGAATGATGGTTAGTGTTCTAGGTGGTGGTTCACCTTGTTCTTGGGCTATGTAGACCAACTGAGAAGCGCTTGGGTCGATCCAGAACATGTAGACTAAATGGACAAGCACGCCACTGATCAGTAGTCCCAGGATGTCCACGACCAGGCTGTTATTGATGGCAAATCTGGCTAGTGCTTTCACGATTGCTTAGCGTACGCGTGAGTTAGATGTCTTGAGGTAAATCGATGTTCGCATGGGCTCTGATCCTTTCCTTCAGTTCTAGTGGTTTCAGGTCCGTTGCCTGATTGCTCGGGGTTTTGCTTTGTGTGGTTTCTTGCGAATGCTCTTTCTTGTCACTCGAGACAGTTGTCTTGAGTTCTTGAGCTTGTTCTGCGTTTTGTTTAAGACGTACTGGGACTTCGTCCGACCCATTCTCGTCGGCGACCAAGAGCACCGCACCGAGTAGGCACACGCTGACCAGCGCCTTTTTGGCGTTCAATAGATCCATCGGGCTACTCTAAACCCAAGCGTGGAACGCTTGCCGGTTTCAAAATCACGAAAGCTCGTCGCGACCGCATCAATAGCGTATGTTTCGTAATTGGCACCTTTCACCACATTTGCGAATCCGGTTTTTGGACCCAAGTAATCGGGACCGCCGTTCGTTACGCGACTTATTTGATAGTAGTCGTGCGCCCATTCGCTTACGTTACCCGTCATGTCGTATAGCCCATTGACATTCGGTAAGTACGAAGCGACTGGCGCGACAGTTTCATGGTTGTCCATGAAGTCATCGAGATAGCGTGATCTGCTCTTTGATGTCTCGCGTCCTGCGAGGTTGCCGAAGCCAATGGGGATCGTAGGCGACTTTCCCCATTCGAAAGGTTCGAGGAGGCGGTTCGCGCGCCAATCGAACCCAACGCCAGTTTCCCATTCAGCTTCAGTAGGCAACCGAAAACCGAGCGAAGTGACGTCGATATCTTCGACGACGTCGTTCACATTGATTAGGTAAAAAGGTCGCAAGTCGTTTTGCGCACTTAACCAATTACAGAACTTGACCGCGTCTGTCCACGATATGTCTGTAACGGGATGGTTGCCTGATCCTTGAACACTAGCCTTAAACAGCTTGTAAGCGTCTACGGTGACCTCGGTCGCACCGAGATAGAACGGTCGTGTAAGCTCGATTGGCATTGATTCGTCGTTCTGGTGATCGCTGACGCTATGGAAACTGACAGGCGGGAATCTGATCAATTCCAGACCACCAGTCACTGTGGTTCGTTCTGCCGCGAAGTGGTATGCATGTGCAGAAGGTTCGAGCAATTCGAAAGCAATGGATTGATTTAAACCATGGTCTGCTGACATAGTCCTCGATTGAGAAGCGAAGCCCTCGCTACGAGCTTCTATAACGTCTCCGGGGTAGACATCTAGCGTCAAGGGTGTCGCTCCTACTTGAATCCCATTCACGAATACCGTTGAGCTTGGACTTGCCTGGACCTCAACCCGAATCGTTTCCTGTTCGAAGTCGATTGTCTGAGAAATGTCCTTTCCGATTTCTGGCGTGAGCATGGCATTGTGCTCTCGAAATCCGGGTTTGCGTACTACTAATTCGTACGAACGACCTGGACGCAATGGAAAAGACACGGCACTTTCACCTACAAATGAACCGTCGAGTAGGACAGATGCGTTGCCTGGACTGGTTGTGATCGTGGTGGTGATTAGTGAAGGTAAAAGTTCTACGATGCCGAGATTGAGAGTTTCACCACGTTCTAACGTAATGTCGATGCGCTTGGAGTCGTAACCTGGAGCTCCGATATGGAGTTGACTCGATAGCGCAGGAACCCCACCTTCGAATCTGCCTTGCCCAAGCGTTGTATCGTCTAGTTTGATCGTTGCGGACCGCGGCTTCACAGTCACGTGTAACAATGCTTGATACGCTGATAGGTCAACGAAAATTTCTTGAGGATTGCCGAAGCCTTCGATTTCTACCGCGTACGCCGCGAGTTGAGTATCCCCACGCATAACTGTAACGACGTGACGTCCCTGCACCAATTCGATTTTTTCTAGACGAGTCTGTAATTCGCCGTCAATATGGATGGAAACAGGGAATTCTTGTGTGACTGTTACGTCAAGATATCCCGGTAGAGGATAGAGCTCGATGGAATAAACACGTTGCTCTGATTGACGGTCGAACGAGACTGATTCGCTCGCATATCCGGGGCTACTAAGTTCGTATGTCGCTTCATCGGAGAAAACAAGGGCGCGATTGAACATCTCAAGCGCACTACCCCTTTGACGCTTGATCGAATACGAGGATTCAATTTCACTTGGAGCGACGGAATACTGGAATATCTCACCAAACGAAAGTAGCGCGATCGGAAGTAACAAGACCGCCGCGACGACAACGACGATCCCTACGGTGGTTAGCCGCTCACGTCGCACTGATCTCGAGTCGAAGTCGTTATCTGATTGGGTTGCTTCTGTCAAAATCGTTCATTCGCCTTTATCTCGACAGATTTAGTCTCGTCGTCTGGGTTCAGTGGTAACGATCTGCGAACCTCTCGGAATCCATCTCGTCTTCCAATCAATTCATACTCGCCAGGCATCAATCGAATCGTTTGTGTTCGGAATCGACCAAGGCTCCTGCCGGGACGTAATAAGACAGTCGTATAGCCATCTGAAGTGAGATTGACCACGACGGGCGATGTCCAACGCCGACTCATTTCGTTCAAACGTTTGGATTTCTCGCCGACGCGTTGACCGGGATCCACACCCGCAATCAGGTTGCGAAGGCGACTCACTTCGGTCTGAATCGAAGGACGTGAGAGACGTTCTGGATTAGCAACTAACCGGTCGATGAGTTGCTCAGCCTCTATCAAAGTCGTGACGCGTTGGATCTGCTCAAGCACCGCTGAGTCTTGCGTTTCCAAATTGGCTGCGATCTTGCTCGCTTCGATCCATTCCTCAGCGTGTATCGCTTCGGTGAATTTCTGACCGAGATCTCGTTGGTGCAGTCTTTCAAGTTGCTTCGTGACGAGGTCTCGCAAGTCTTGCGCCGCGACTGATTTTGGGTCGAATTGCGAAGCCTCGTCTAACAAGCGTCCAGCTTCCTCCCACTGCTCTTGATCGATCGCTTGGTGGATGCGCGTCATTAAACTGTTAAAAGTCGATAATGCTTGGGAGGGACTGGAATCCGGAATTCCGCTCGCTCCTGCGCCGATTTCAACACGTTCTGTTTGCGTTAACGGTGGATCGTCGTCGACAGGTGAATCGTTTGATTGGTCCACAGCCACAAACGTGGACGACGATTCTTCGGTTTCTTCTTCGGGAACAGTGCGTGCCGACTCGCTTGGCGAGTCCTCAACGGACCTCTGTGACTCTGGATTTCCGTTTACTTGACTGTCGTTTTCAACCGGGGTGATCGTCTGCGTCTCGACACAACCCAATAGGGCGGCCACGCATAAAACCACACAGAACCGATACGGCATGAACGCTAAATTCGGACTGACCGATTTACTAGATTCGTGTTTTAGTCGTCCACGACGTGTATGGTGTAAGCGTCGGTTTCTTCGTGGCTGTAGAGCTCGTGTACGACTTGACGCCATCGTTCGAATTGTGCCGCCGCCTTACCTTGCAACGTGATCGTTTCACCTTCGATCTCGAGATTAACCGGAGCGAATGTGTCATGGTAGCTCTGCGACATTTCGTCGAAGAGCCCTAGGTTTTCCTTGAAATCCGCTCGATCAATCAAACTCTTGATGATTAGACCGCCACCAACAGCAGAACCCACTGCTAGCGTTGTGTCTCGTGCTTCAGCAGAATCTGCGTTAGCCGCTGCTACAGCTGTCGCCGCCAAAATAACGCCACCAACTGCACGCTCGACTCGATAACGTCGTTGCTCTAATCGCATTTCGCGAGCATACGGATAGACTTCGTTTAACCACTTTTCGTAATTCGGGTTCACCTTTTCGAAGAAACCAGCGTAGTGCTTGTCATATAGGAACGCGACTTCTTGGTCTTTTCTCGCAAAAGCTTGCGTGCGTAACCATTCTTCGGTAGTCGGATCGGGCAGGTACGAAATTTCCCATTGATCTCGATCATTTACTTTGATCGTGTCACCGTACAGCGCCGGCGCAAAGAATCTGGCCAGTACTAAGTCGCGTGTATGCGTAATCTCTTCCAGACGAGACAACCTTGCGGCTTGGCCACGACTTCTACGTGATTCATTTCGCTTCGCTATGTCGGCATGATTATTGGCGAAATCCTTCAAGCGTGCGTAGACATCACGAGCGATTTCATTCCACAGAGGTTGAAACGCGTCTTTTCCGGGTTCGTAGAAACGCTGATGCCAACCGAGAGCTACTCGATGGTCGGATGTTTTCCAGTCGATCCACTCGAATCCGCGTGCATCTATCAAATTCCAACGGATCTTCATCACTTCCGAGGTGGATTCAAGTATCTTGCCGCGGAGATAGAGGTCTGAGCTGACCGTGGCTGAAGGCGCTACAGTTACATGGTCAAACTGGTTCAACCGTTCCATCGCTTCCTTAATGCGAAACGCGGAGCGGATACCCTCAGTTTTGCGGACCTCTGGCCAGACACCTTTCTCCCGCATTTGATCATCGTTCGCGTCGAGCTGTGGATCAAAGACGACCACCGCGAAGTCGAGGGCAGGTATGTCAAGCCTCTCATACGTCGGGCCGATGGAGGCGGAAGTAGATTTTGGTTCTTCCTGAGGTAGCTTTGGACCGACCGGTACTGCGGAAACGCTCAGACAGGCATAGGTCGCAAACACGCCGAAGGCAAATTGCGCACATTTTTGTAGAGCCACGTGATTCACTTTTTCTTGTTGTTCAGGTAGTTAGTTAGTTCCTTTCCGAGCGCTTCTTTCAAGACCGGATCGGTCTCCGCCAAATAGGCTTCATGTAGCGTTTTCGCATAGTCGTCGAGGACGAGCTCATCATCGGAACCGAAATCAAATATGTTGGTGTTGTGTTGAAGCGACGTTGAACGGTTGTTGTCGACTCTCCAGACGTCACTACTTTGCGCCGGTTGGTCAAGATCATCATCTGACGTATTACTCGGATCTGAATCAGATATCGCGTTCGCGATCGCAATTTCGTCGACTTGTGTGGTCGAATGAGCTGGTTCGTTTGCTTCACCGGAAATCCCGGTTGACCCCGGTTGTTGAGAAACGTGCGGCCCAGCTTGAGTTCCCTTCGTACCAGCTCGCGTAGCGCCAGCTAAATCAGCCGCTGCCCCTCCAATACAACGGTCCATATCTAGGAGCATCTGAGCGATGATGCGTGCCTTCGTTCTTTCGGGGTCGGCGGCCAGTTGTCTCGAATCGATAGGAGCGACGTGGATCTCACATGGGTCAGAGACTTTGTCGGCTTCATCGGATTGCTGGGCTTCGACGAAAGTTGAGGCGGCGATAATGAAGACCAACGAAGTAATGCCTACATGTGTTCGCCGATTGAACTGAGAGGTCATGTCATACACCGATATATCGGCACGACACAAAGCGTGACCCACCTTACTTGGTGGTTCTGCGTAAAAAAGCTGAGATTACTCAGAGTGTGACCCCTCCTATAGGCAGATACGGGTCTCACCGGACCGTGAGTGGACAGATTGATAGTATGCTACAAATTAGACAAATCGGTAATAAAAAGTTGCTAAACATATCCGCGCAGCCAAAGTGCATTAGGACATTGTTGTTCAATGCTTAACACTAACCAAATTGACGCATACGTCGAAAACGGTTATCTGGTTATGCCGGAATTGGTCGAGATCGACGAACTTGAAAACTGGAGTAAACGGTTTGTCGATGTCGTAAACGGTATTCGACCGCAAACGCGGGGCATGGTGTTGATGAAGGACGTCATGGTCGCGAAAGGGGAAGTAGTTCCTAAGGATCCAATACTCGGCGTAAATAAGCTGTTGAACTTTGAGGACGATCCCGGTTTCTACTCCTATGTTGAGAATAAGAACCTAGTTGCCGTCGCCAGTGATTTGATTGGAAACGAGCTCTATTCGCTTGTCACTAACGTGTTCAACAAGCCGCCAGAGGTGGATGGTCGCCATCCGCTCCATCAGGACCTACGCTACTTCAGAATGCGACCACCGGAGAAGATTGTTGCGGCCTGGACTGCGATATCGCCGTGCACGCGCGACAATGGATGCTTAGCGGTTGTCCCGAAGTCTCATCGCATGGGATCATTGGAACACCGATTACCCGACTGGGATTTCGTGAACTTCGCGTTTTACGGGATTGAGGACACGACCGGTCTGGAACGGCAACATATCGAAATGGAACCTGGGGATACGGTCTTCTTTCACCCGTTGTTAGTCCATGGGTCTGGCCGTAATCTCACGAACGAATGTCGACGTTCTATCTCCACACACTACGCCAGTCATGAGTGTGAATCGCCTGCCCCAGATTGGCGTGAAAACGATCGAGTTCGTCGAGTTCAAGGCAGCTAGTGTCAACTGAACTCGGGTATTACCCCTTCTTTGAACATTTGCGCGGGTTCCCGAGTGTCTTTTCCGAAGAATTCGATGATAAACATCGTGCATCCAAGGTCGATGTGCTTCTGAATGGCTTCGCAGCACTGTTCGACCGTGCCGGTAATCGCCAAATCGCCTTTTGGATTACCCATATGCCCTCCGAAGATGCGCTGTGCGTTATCAGCCATTGGTCCCGCTTCTTCTGCAGTTCGTGCGATTGTGACGAGGCACTGTTGACTAACGACGATGTCATCAAAATCACGACCAACCGCATCGCAATGTGACTTCAAGACATCTACCTTGTGTCTTAGATTGTCCTGATGACCCGCGAGGTTGTTCCACATATCAGCCTTCTCTGCGACGAGTTTAAGAGTTACTTTCTCTCCTGCGCCGCCAATGAGGATTGGCACACGTCGGGCTGGAAGGGGTTGGCAAACTACATCGGTCGCTTGAACGTAATCGCCGCTGAACGTGACTGGACTGTCGTCTTTCCACATCGCTACAAATAGGTCGATCGTCTCCCGTAGTTGCTTTAGTCGTTCACCGACACTCAGGAACGGCATACCGAAGTCTTCGAATTCGCTCTCCATCCAACCTGCACCAAGTCCAGCAATCACTCGACCGCCTGCAATGTTGTCGATCGATGCGATCGTCTTTCCTAGCTGTGCTTGATTTCGCATACCAGCAGGTGTAACCAAGGTACCTAATTCGACGTGTTCTGTGATCGCTGCAACGGCGGCCAGTAAGGACCATGCTTCCATGATGGGCAGCTGTTTGGCCTGTGGCCCGTAAAGGTGGTCGCAAACCCAAAGTGAGTCATAGCCTAGACCTTCGAATAGTTCAGCCGCGTCCTTCGTGGCGACCCAAGGTCGCTTGATTTGAGGTAACGTAACGCCGAAATGTGCCGTTGTCATCCTGATTCCTTTTTCGTTAGTTTTCAGATCGTTCGGTCTGCAGTTTCATTTGGAGCATGGCTTGCATCATACGGATGGTCGGAGCGTCCACGTTCGCAAGCGAAGCTAATTCAAGGACGCCGTCCAATACAGCATTCGATTCAAGTGGTTTGCCTTGTAGGTAATCCTGCAACATCGAAGTCTTGTGCGGGCCTACCGAAGCAGCACCTTCTATCCGCTTGGGGATAGTCATTCCAAAGCGTGCGCCGTAGCGGGTGCCGATCGCTTGAGTTTCTTCCATCAGTCGACTCGCGATAAATTGCGTCCCCGGATCCGTTGCGAGTTGATCTAATGTACCGCCGGTTAGCACACTCAGCGGGTTAAACGCCACGTTCCCCCATAGTTTGATCCATATTTCGTTCCTGATATCACGTCGAACGGAGGTGCGGCAATCTGCGTCTGAGAGAATGGCTGCGATTTTTTCAGTACGGTCCAAGTTGGTTTCCTTAGGTTCACCAATACTTATCCGGTTTCCAGAAACATGCTTCACCACACCTGGTGAGACGAGTTCAGCCGCGGGATATAGAACGCATCCGATTGCCCGTTCGGGACGTATTTCGTGCCAAATTCGACCATCGGGATCTACACTCTCTATTGGTTGTTCGTCTCGCTCCGAATCTAGCCCATAGAAAAACCACCATGGAACTCCGTTTACTGCAAAGAGCGTGACGGTGTTCTCATGAAGTAAACTCGTAAGATGCTCAAGTGCTGACGTAATCGAGTGAGCCTTCAACGTCACGATAATCAAGTCTTGCGCTGGGAGGTTGTCTTGTTCTCCGAATGCACTGACCGGAATCGTGTGAGTTCGGTTAGCCTCCGTGAGTCGTAAGCCTTTTTGCTTTAAGGCGTCAAGGTGAGCTCCGCGCGCAACGAGATTCGCTTGGTATCCAGCTCGGTAAAGACGTGCGGCTATCCAACAACCGATTGCGCCGGCGCCGTAAATACAAATATTCAAGGGTGTGGAGAGCTGGACCTCGCTATCGTTTAGGCGTGAGCAAACTCACTGTTACTGCGGCATTTTCTCACTGGAAGGAGATCTTCTAACGCGGATGAGACCGACTTGGTGTGAACGCCTACATCTAAGTGTACGACACGCCGAAGCGCAGACGCATTTGGCAGAAAAATGGCACTAATTAATCTCACCCAAACTGCGTGTCGGTGGTCTGTCTTTGCATTCTGTTCGTTGATGGTTGCTGGTTGTGGTGGCAGCGGAGGATCCGACCCGGTCGCTCCGCCGCCCGAACCACCGATACAGATTTCCTATTCGATAAATGTCACTGCGGAGCCGGATACTGCCTCCGTTAGGGTCGGTCAAACAGCGGAAGCGTCGATCACATGGCACTTCACGTCCACCGCCGCAAATCCTTCCTCATCGAGTTACAACGTTTCGTCGACGACCGACGGCGTGCAGATTACGGGCGGCACGGGCACGTCGCTTCCAAACAATGACATTTCGACGTCGCTCCGCTATGAGTGTCCGTCTATTGAGACCGTTGTCGCGCAACTAACCGTGAGCGTTGACTCGACTAATCGCAACGTCTCATGGGAGATCAACTGCACAGGTCAACGTATCACAGTCGAGTCAATCGAATCCTCGGTCGCTTCGATCGGCTTCGAAGCGCAGGCATCTCTGATCTGGCGGTTCGAGAGCATCGGTGAGGAACCAACCGAGCTTGAGTACACGGTAACCAGCAATGACGAATCAGTAACCGTAACGCCAAGTGAAGGTAGTGCTACGCCAGAGGAAAGTATCACGGTTGAAGTACGTTACATGTGTCAGACAGCTGGCGATGTGACGTTTGAATTGACAGCTAGCGTAGGGACTGCCTCACAGGTAGCATCGTGGGTCGTGACTTGCACCGAAGAAGCAATTACTGTTGAGACGCCGCCAGCGATAGCGGTCGTCTCGATCGGTGATGAAGCAGTGTCTCAATTTACGTGGCTCTTTAGCTCCACCGGCAGTGAACCACGACACATACCTTATTCAGCTAGTACGGACTATGACGGAGTAACGATCACGGATGCGATGGGTACCGCGTTACCCGAATCATCTGTAAATCATCAACTAGGTTTTCAGTGTGAAGTCCAGGGACTCGTCGAAATCGAACTGACGCTCACAGTCGGAAGCGACTCGCGGACGATCTCTTGGATTGTCGAGTGTACGATTGAGACGATTGAGATATTGAATTACCCGATGGCGAGTCATATCTCGGTTGGTGAGAGCGCCGCGCATGAATTGGTGTGGCAGTTCACTACTACAAGCGACAATGAGCGCACGTTCAGCTATTCGGTTGTTCCTGACAATCCGTCCGTAGGGGTAGCTGGTGGCGCTGGCGTTGCGTCGCCTGACAACGAATTGAGTACGCAGCTGATCTTTGCGTGTGAGTCGGCAGGGACCGTTCAAATTGATGTCGTGATTACGGTCGCCAATACGGTTGCGACAACGACTTGGCTAATCACCTGTTCAGAGGAATCGGTGGTAGTTGATCAGGCGCTTTCAGACCTATCGATATCCGTCGGATCGGAAGGGGTATCTAGTTTCAGCTGGCGAGTCGAGACAACGGGTATTCAGAGTCGTATGTTCTCGTACTCTATCGAGTCGCGAAACGAAGCGTTGGAGATACATCCGAATCGAGGTCAGATTGGCGCGGAGGATATCGTCGTATCGAGAGTGTCCTATACCTGCACGGAGGCTGTGCAAGTCGGAATCTCGATAACGATCAACGTAGGTAGTGCATCGCATCCTCTGCTATGGCATGTCGAATGTAGTGAGGAGCAAATTGAAGTCGCTTCGTCGCCAACGGAAACAACAGTTGCATCCACTGGTTCGACCACATCGATTGAGTTTCAGTGGTCAATCAGCTCGACAACGACCCGCGCGCGTTCGTTCCCATTCACAGTGATGTCAACGACCGCAGGTATACAGATCGTCTCGCCGACTGGCTTCATTTCAGCAGAAGAAGAACTCGTAACAGTCGTGAGTTATGAATGTCGTGAAGTCGGCATTACGGAAGCACTTATTGTGATCAGTGCAGGTAGTGCAACAAGCGAACTGACATGGTCGATTGAATGTAGTCAAGAGACCATCGAGATCGTCGATGCCCCTACACCGATATCGGTTTCCGTCGGGGAGTTTGCGAGCTCAACTATTCGCTGGCGCGCGAAGACAACAATCTCTTTTTTAGAGGAGTTGGACTATCTGATCAAGCCCGATCGTAGTGAATTGACCGTGGAGCTGGCCACGGGTCGAATCGGAATTGATGAGGTCATCGAAACCAACATCGTGTTCGAATGCACAGCGCAAGCGCAACTCGTCTTTGAAATTGCTATTGAAGTTGGAAATGCACGGCATGCACTTACTTGGATTGTCGAATGTACCACGGAGTCGATCGTATTTGAGTTAGATCCACTACCCGTGACAGCCGCAGAAGTTGGTGAGACGGCAAGGGTTGAACTGAACTGGCTACTGAATTCGACGGCTCACACCACGCGGGAATTTATGTATGAGATCACTACCAATTCATTGAACGTACATATCAGTAACCCGACTGGGATGACGAAGCCGGGCGTAGCCATCAGCAATGACATCTCTTACGTGTGTCATGAATTAGGCGAGTTCGATATCGTGTTTTCTGTGACGGTTGGATCCACCAGCGCGGCTACTTCGTGGTCCGTCGCCTGTGCAAGGGAATATATCGCGGTGTTGACCGCACCGATGCAGCGGCAAGTTCCTGTTGGCGATAGCGTCACCGCGGAACTCGTATGGGAGTATCGGTCCCCTTCTACTAGCGAGGAAGTCCGGTACGAGATCAGTTCATCGACTCGTGGTATTCAGATCCTCAACAGTAGAGGTACGGTACTTCCCGGTACGGAGGTTACGTCAAGATTGCGATTCCCGTGTTCTACTCGGCGCAATGTCACAGTCATGTTGCGGATTAGCGCGGGTGATATTTCTCGCGACTTACCTTGGCGGATTGAATGTGCGGGTGAAGACCTGACGCAATTTATCACCTCGTTTTTCCAAGGTCCACGGATTGGGGTGTTTCGATTTGAGTCAACAGCGGATGGATGGACGAGTTCAGCCGTAACCGAATCTGAAGAGGATTCTCACGACAGGCTTCAGTTCAGAACCAATAGGCAAGTATTCGTTGAAATCCGTACAGAACACAATGAGCTCGTACCGCTTCCAATTGCAGTTCAAATGGACGTTGGTACGAGCGGTTTCGTAGTTAATCAAATTGGCGAGGTCGAGACGAAGGTAAATGAGTCGGACGTAGGTTACAAGTACACAAGCACCTTCCTTTTCGACATTGCCGCTGGTATATTCACAAGTCCAAGCAAGATTCAGGTTCTTGTTGACCCAGAATCGTTGTATCCAGAACTCGACGAAAGCAACAACACTGCCTCGTTCACCTTTGATGCACGCAATACCTGGGAGTTACCGAAGTTGCATGTCACTTTCGTTCCAATTCGAACCCAAGACGGTGTACCGGATCTAAGCGACATCGAACCTTTTGTGCAGCCACTTTATGAGCTGATGCCAGTCGGTACGATCGAGGTTTCGATCGGTGAGGAATTAGACGCCGGCGACGTTTCGTGGACACTGGATACTAGCCGTGTCATCCTCGATAGTCTTCACGTCCGTTACATGAGCTCGGCCGATTCAGATTCCTACTACCAAGGTATAGTGCGAAGACCGGAAGAAGTGGAAGTTAACTTATGCGGGAATGCATTCTTGGACGCGACTGTGAGCATCACTGTTGAACAATGTTCGCAGGATACCGGGGCGCACGAGCTCGGTCATAACTTCAATTTGAAGCATGCGCCAGCGTGCGGCGCTGAGAATACAAATGTCGATTTGGACTTCCCGTATCCAGCCGGAAATATTGGGCGAGAAACGGGTTGGTTGATGCAACAAAAGCGCTTTATCGATGGCTCTGCGCCGAAAGAGTATGTCCAGCTGGAGTATCGTTATTACGACATCATGTCATATTGCCCAGAAACGTTCACAAGTCGCTATAGCTACGGTAAAGCGTTGGCCTACCTCAATCGAAAGTATCCGGTTCTTGCGTCGCTACCGCCGTACAAGCCGGTCGGCGCTGAGTACGCTAAGGTTCAAGAGCGAAGTGTTGTCCTTTCTGGGTTGGTCTCGCCAGAATCCAATTGGGAACTACGACACATCATGCTCGTTGACTTGAACCCAAAACGTTTTTACGCGTCGCCGACGGATCATTCCATCGCGGTTATTCACGAAGCAAGTGCCACTGTACTTCATCGAGAACCTTTACATGTCCTACGGGCAGCGCATGGGAACAACGAACATTTGTCTTGGGGTGTTCGTCTCCCATACTTTGATAGCGATGACGTACACGTATACGTTGTCGATGAGGTCGATCGGATAATGCTAGAAGTTGACTTAGACGCCCGGTTGCGAGCATTGACGCATTGACGGCTAGAAGATAGTCTCAGACGCGCAAGTTCTGCAAAGTGAACCTATTGCGATTTGGTTTCAGAAGCGTCTTGTCAAAAGATGTGAGTATTCAGACTGTGAATCGCATATCGGTTAGCCTCGAGCGATGGGAAGTATGATTGCCATGAGTCGAGATGGAATGAGTCATGCATATATCTATCAAATATTGCACCTCTTGAGGGTATCGACCCAAAGCGGTCAGTTTGGCTGCAAAGTTTGAGTCGGAGCTCGGCGCGACAACGGAATTACTCGAAGGATCGGGTGGAATTTTCGACGTGCGATTGGATGATCGACTGGTCTTTTCCAAGCACGAAACGGGCGATTTCCCGAACGAAGACGCGCTTCTCGGAGAACTAGCAACGCAGTAGTCGGTCCGCCGACACGCGCATCGAGCAAACGAGGATCAAACGCCTCGTAGGGCGAAGCTGCGGCACTTAACCGCGTGCCAGCACATTCTTTTCCAGAATTGAGGTAACTATTGCTGCGAATATCGCTGACGTGGACGAGGCTATTCGCGTTGTTAAGCCTTGGCGCGATTCTCGTTGCTTGTGGAGGAAGCGGTGGCGGGGGGCCAACTCCGCCACCCCCACCTCCGCCGCCACCGCCACCGACAAATATCACCTATTCAATTGAGGTCGCTTCGGGTCCAACCGAAGTCACAGCATCAGTCGGGGAATCAACGGAAACCTCGGTGACGTGGTCGTTTACTGCTTCTGTATCGGATGCGCCGTCGACGAGTTACTCCGTGACATCGGGAACGTCGGGTGTTCAGATTACAGGCGGCTCAGGAAGTGTGGTACCTGGAACTTCAATCAATACTCGACTTGCTTTTACATGTTCGACAGCTGGGACAATCCAAGCGGAGATCACGTTCGCGGTAGGTTCGACAACTGAAAACGCAACATGGACGATCGGTTGTACAGAAGAACAGATCACTTTCGAGCCGCTCGCAGAAGTCAGGATCGAACAAGGTGACGCCGCTCGTGCAACTTTAACGTGGCGTTTTCAAACGACGGGTGATTCGACACGCTCTTTCGATTACGAGCTCCTTCCGGAGACAGACCGACTACAGCTAACAAACGCATCTGGAACTTCGCCTCCTGATACTGAAATCGAAAGCACGCTTCGATACGCTTGTTCTGAGGTCGGGGTTTTCGTAATCGCGCTGCAGATTCAGGTCGGTAGTGCAACGCAACGAGTTGAATGGATGGTGGCGTGTACGGTAGAAGATATACAGTCGTTGACCATGCAATTCCATCAAGGACCGTTGATTGAACATGTCGAATTTACGTTAGTCAATGACCAATGGCAGATGGAGGTTGTTCCTTTGTTCTACACTGGACAACGACCCTTGCGACTTGGTTCAAATCGGCAGGCATTCGTGACGATCAGTTTTGAATCTGAGGTCGAAAGCGAACTCGATATTGCACTTGAATCTTCGAATACAGCAGAAGATGTGGTGATCGAACGGATCAGTGCGAGTAATGCCGTACCGAATCTTTCAGGTACGCGCACGAACTATATTCGTCGTATCGTATTCGACGTTACTGCTGATGATCTTTCAACATTAGCGACGCTACATATTCGTATTGATCCCGATGACGCTATTCCTCAACGAAATGAGGGGAATAATGAGATTGCATTTGACGTTACTAATTTAGAGATCATCGAGTTGCCTCATCTGAGGTTGACGCTCTTTCCGATACGTTCAAGCAATGGTGAACCGGACCTGAGCGATACGAGCTTTTACGTTGATGTTCTCTATGAATTGTTACCGATCGGTACCTATTCAGTGAACGTCGGTGAAACAATTGACATAAGGTCGGAAGGACCATTCGACGCTGAAGTTGCACTCGATGCCATATTTGATCGCTGGATTGAAAGTGGCGACCGTAATGAGTTTTACCACGGTATCTTCACCCCACCTGAAGCTGTCGAGGTCTGTGGACTCGCTCATGTTGCAGGAAACTCGGGTGCTACGGGTGAGTCAAACACACGATGTTCGGAGAATACGTTCGCTCATGAAATGGGACACAATTTATCGTTGAATCATGCTCCCGCTTGCGGCGCGGAGAATGCCAATCCTGACCCAGACTTTCCGTATGCGGATGGGTCGATTGGCACTGAAAGCGGCTGGTTGATGCGCAAGAGGCGGCCGATCGGAGAAGCTGGGATCACGACATCAAAGATATACGATACGATGTCATATTGCCTTGAGACGTTCACCAGTCAATACAGCTACGGTAGAGCAAATGACTACTTTTTACGGCGCTTTGGCACAACCGTAGCTGCTTCGGAAGTACCGTCGCCTAAAGTTACAGGTTTCGAACTCGTCGAAGGTCGAAGCCTTGCTCTTCTAGGTTTCTACTCAACGACAGAAGGCTGGCATCTGGAAAAAGCTACGTACGTCGAAAAACCGCCGTTGTCACGCATATTAGATGATTCTGAATTCGAATTGCAGCTGATTCACACCGCGTCGGGTACGCGTCTGTATCGTGAGAACTTTCATTTAATGGTCGTTGCTCACGGCAATCCTGAGAAAAAGGTATGGGGATTACGCGTACCAGCATTTGCGGCGTCGGGTCTACATATAGCTATTGTGGATAACGAAGGTAGAGTAATGTTGGAACACGCAATTGAAGGTGAAGCCGACTAGCGGTTCCTGCTAGTAACCGACTTGCGGTTAGAGATTTAGCCTACTTCGTATGGTGGTGCAGTTCAGGAGCGATTTTGCGCTAGTTATGTTCACCGAAGGCAAGCATGCAAATTAAGTTCAACAAGGAGCGCCTTGGGTCGTGGAATTAGGCGAAACGTCTTACCTTCTGAAGATGAACCTTGGCTTGGTCAACGGACTCCGCAAAGACGATGCTCTGGAGTTTCGGGGAATTCGCTATGCAGAACCGCCAACGGGTTCACTTCGATTCCTCCCTCCGGTTTCTGCTGATGCTTGGTCTGGTGTACTTGATGCAACGCAGTATCCAAATCGGTGTTCGCAACCGCCGATGGCGTACTTAGGCGAGACATTAGGTGCGCCAAGTGAGGACTGTCTCTTTCTCAACATCGTGACACCGGCAACCGAAGGTAAAGGTCGTCCGGTGCTGTTTTGGATACATGGCGGCGCGTTTATTAACGGCTCAGCAAATGACTATGACGGTTCTATGCTGGCCGCGCAAGGCGACGTCGTTGTCGTAACGATTAATTACAGATTAGGTCTTCTTGGATTTTTAGACCTTTCAACACTTGGTGCTGAATTTGCAGGTTCAGCTTCCAACGGAATTCGAGATCAGATTCTTGCTCTTAAATGGGTAAGAGACCACATTGCGGACTTTGGCGGCGATCCGGAAAACGTGACGATATTTGGCGAGTCGGCAGGTGGCCATTCTGTTATGAGTCTGCTCGCGTCTCGCGAAGCTGATGGGCTCTTTCACAAAGCTATTGCACACAGTCCAGGTACGACCGATAGGCCACCACCGGATCTCATACCATCGCTCGAGACGCACTTAGGTGTGGATCGCGACAAACTCGTGGCAGTACTGCGTGACGCATCAGCTGAGCAACTTTTGGCGATTCAGGGCGCCGTGCCGAGTGTTGGTGTTGGAATCGACGGGAACGTGGTTACCCGTTCAACCAACGAAGCAATCATTGAAAAAGGTGTGGGTGGTGTGCCTTTAATCGCGGGAACGAATAAGGACGAAGGGAAGTTCTTTACGGCGTTGTACGCCCTTGCAGACCCCGATTACCTGCCACCTCAGGAACCTATAGCTCGTATTGTGACCGGTGGCGCGGATCCGACGTCTTACATTGGGCGGTTAAAGGCTCTGCACCCGACGGCGAGCTCTGCAGAGATTTTTGAACGCATATGGGATGGCTTGTTCCGGCGAGCGGCCATTGGTGGTGTGGTTAGTTCGACCGTGGCAGGCGTGGGAGGTTGGCTTTACCAGTTTGATTTGCCATCGACGGAGAAATTCCTAGGTCACGATGTTGGTGCTGGGCATGCGGTCGAGATTCCGTTCACTTTCAATCGATTCAACAGTGCCGATCCTGGTTTTGCAGTTTTCTATAGAGCGAGTGACCCGGATGTGCGGAAGCTCTCTCAGCACTGGTCAGATACGGTCATCCAATTCGCAAAAACGGGCGATCCGAACGGTGCAGGACTGCCGCATTGGCCGCGTTACGATGAGCAAAGTCGTGCGACCATGGTGTTGGATCGGAATTCGCGAATCGAAAGCGATTTAAATCGTGTGGAACGCCTATTGTGGGACGAGCACAAACCATAAGGAAGATCACGTAGCGTCGTGTTCACGAACTAGGTACATCTCACTTAGTAGATTCGATGAAAAACTCGGAGATGTGGTGTTCAATGAGGTCGACGACGAATCTTTAGTTACCTGAAGTTCACTCGCGCAGAAGTTCGTTTATTGAGGTCTTCGAACGAGTCTGTTCGTCGACGGTTTTGATGATCACCGCACAATATAGACTGGGTCTGGGTGCACCGTTGTCGTAACTCCCTTGGGGTAGAGAGCCAGGTACAACAACCGCATATCCTGGTACCCGGCCCGTGTGGATTTCGCCGGTTTGACGATCGATGATCTTTGTCGAAGCGCCGATAAACACACCCATCGAAAGAACTGCGCCTTCCTCAACGACCACGCCTTCGACGACCTCCGATCGTGCTCCGATGAAACAGTTATCTTCGACGATCACTGGATTTGCCTGTAATGGCTCAAGTACGCCGCCGATTCCAGCACCACCTGAAATATGACAGTTTTTACCGATTTGGGCGCACGAACCAACGGTAGCCCAAGTGTCGATCATCGTACCGCTGTCAACGTATGCACCAAGATTGACATAGCTAGGCATCAAAACGACACTTGGTGCGATGTACGCTGAATGTCGCACGTACGCAGTAGGTGCGGCACGGAACCCAGCTTCCTCGAAGTCTCGATCACTCCACCCATCGAATTTCGCAGGAACCTTGTCCCACCAGGACGTACCATCGGGTCCTCCAGTCATTCGCCGCATTGGGTTTAACGAAAAACTAAGCAACACTGCCTTCTTAACCCATTGGTTGACGATCCATTGATCTTGGATCTTCTCGGCGACCCTGAATTCACCTCGGTCGAGTCCATCCAATGCGGCTTGCACTGCGTCACGGACTGGTCCGGTTGTGTCGACCGAAAGGGTGTTTCGGTTTTCCCATGCTTCATCAATCGTTTTCTGCAATGACAATTTCGCGTCGTCCTGGTAGGGAAGGGTTGAATGTTAAGGAGGGGTTACATAGTCGACTCAGAGCAACTGTTCGTGAAATAGTCTTTAGCATGCTAATAGACTTCGTGGAGTGTCATTGAAGAGTACGGTACGATGTGGCTTAGCGAACAAGCGATTTCGTACGTAACTGACGCCTTACGACAACCCAAGGGACAGCGCACTTTGAATCGACATTTGACGGTGGCCATTTTTGCACTACTACTCGCTACTGCGACTCTCACAGCCACAGGAGAGTACGTGAATCCGCCAATCGCGATGGAGCTCACGAGCGTCCCGGTGGTACCGCTTCAGCTGACAACGAATGTACGTCGATACCAGAATGTGAGATCGGCATCAGTGATCGATTGGATTGGTGAGGACCTGCTCATCATGACGCGTTTCGGTGACACGACGCAGATTCACCTTGTGAGTTCACCACTGGGAATGCGCGAGCAGATCACGTTTGCTCAGGAACCGATCGGTGGGGCATTAGTGCCGTCGCTGGCGGCACCCAAGCGATTTATCTATTCCAAGGATGTAGGCGGTAGTGAGAGTTATCAGTTATTCCTGATGGATCTCGTATCGAGATCGAGTGAACTGCTAACTGACGGGAGCTCGCGTTATACAGGTGTGTCGTTCAGTCCATCTGGAAATCGGATTGCTTACTCCTCGACAGAGATCAATGGGCGCGATACGGACCTGTTTATTCAGGAGTTAGGAGGTGAGAGAGTTGTTGTTCAACAGGGCGAAGGCGTCGGGTGGAGTGTCGAAGACTGGTCACCGGATGAACGGCGGATTCTTATTTCCAGATATGTCAGCGTCGTCGAATCGGAACTCTATGAAGTCGATCTGTCCTCACTCGAACGTACGCGTTTACTTGAGGACCACGGCGAGATCTCAATTGGTAGCGTGGCGTACAGTGCTTCAGGTGAGCACGTGTTCTTTACTTCGTACCTTGATGGCGCATTCACTCGCATATTCGAATTGGAACTCTCGACTGGCGCGGTCGGTCCACGTTCGCCGCAGATCAACTGGAACGTCTCGTTCTTCCGTCTTTCCCACGATCGCTCTTTACTCGCGTACGTGATCAACGAAGGAGGCTATAGCAAGACCCACATTGTCGACCTTGGCACCAAACAGGAACTGGTATTACCGAACTTTCCGGTTGGGCTCATGTCGGGTATCCGATTTAACCAGGACGACACTCGGATGGCGTTCTCATACCAAACTGCTACATCACAAACTGACGTATATGTCCTAGACCTGGTTAATCAAGAATTAACGCGTTGGACCAAATCAGAGCTCGGTGAACTGCCTGGCGAGAGGATGGTCAGTCCCGAACTCAAACAGTTTAGCGCGTTCGATGGGCGCCAAATCCCGGTGTTCGTATACGAACCGAAGTCCGCTGGACCACATCCCGTTCTCATCTATATCCACGGCGGACCTGAGTCTCAATACCGCCCAAGGTTCTCAGCTACGTTCCAGTTTTATGTGAATGAACTCGGTGTTGCGCTATGGGTTCCTAATGTTCGAGGGTCCTCGGGATACGGCAAAGAGTATATAGGTCTCGACAACGGTTATCTGCGCGAGGATTCGGTCAGGGACATCGGTGCACTACTCGACTTCATCGCGACAGATGAATCGATGGATTCGTCGCGGGTTGGCGTTATCGGTGGTTCCTACGGTGGCTATATGGTCTTGGCTTCACTCGTTCATTTCGGTGATCGATTGAAAGCGGGGATCGAGACCGTCGGTATTAGCAACTTTGTGACGTTTCTTGAAAACACTCAAGACTATCGACGGGATTTGAGAAGAGCTGAATACGGTGATGAGCGTGACCCTGATATGCGAGCATTCTTAGAGTCCATCGCGCCATTGAATCACGTGGACCGGATTTCAACGCCATTGT
The DNA here is from genome assembly GCA_026707905.1 of Gammaproteobacteria bacterium. Taxonomy (GTDB): domain Bacteria; phylum Pseudomonadota; class Gammaproteobacteria; order Pseudomonadales; family Azotimanducaceae; genus Bin55. The sequence continues at coordinate 46,505 of JAPOVY010000090.1, forward strand.
TAATCGGACAAGGATTGAATGACCCCCGTGTGCCAGCCTCCGAGAGCCGACAGATTTTGGAAGCGTTGCA
>JAPOVY010000155.1 GCA_026707905.1 Gammaproteobacteria bacterium
GTCGGTCGAGAAAATCACGCCAAATCCTTTTTGCAGAAAATAGTTGACACAACTACAAAGTGCTTGCGATTGAACGTGAATTGGAGGATCGGTGTCCTTCCGCGCCTAATTAACTGACTCATATACTCTATCGTCAAGACAAGACAACGAAGGTGCATAGAGACTTGAACTGATCGGAAGATCACTCGATCTCCCTGTGCGCCGCGGCAGCAATTCGTGACTCAAGAAACAGTTTCAAACACACAGTCGGACCGTCTTCGTGAGGAGCTTGTCGAGGACATCTGTTCATGGGACGTTGAATCACAACATCGGACTGGAACTGACGGCGATCGTCGCACGTCCGAATCGCTGATGAAACGATTAACGGATTCTGACGTATCGCCGCAAATCGTCGAATTTCCATTTACTCGCCGAATACCAACGGAATGTTTCGTTGAAATTGGAGGCCAGCGATGCGATGGAATCCCCCTCTTCGATGGTGGCGAGACTGATGGGATCCTTGAAACGTCCTTAGCAACGGTGGGTCAGACCGGCGCAATTGGATTGGGTTACGCTGCCGCAAGTGGTGGACCGGGCAACCATGCGTTACTGAAGCACCGCGCCAGTGGCAATCACGAAGCATTGATTGGCATCGCTAGAAGTGCGGCATCGGGTATCGCGATGCTCAACGCGGATGCCTTTACAAAACCATTCGGCGTCCCTGTATTGATCGTCGACGGCGAAAACGAAGAAACATTGATCGCACGTGCGCAGAGCGGCGCATCTGTAAGGCTCAGCGTCGAGTTCAAGAACGTGCATACAACGGCGACGAACGTTGAAGTCAGAGTCGCTGGGCGAAATAAAGACCTCGCGCCGCTCGTCGTCATGACGCCGAAGAGCTCGTGGTGGACGAGTACGGCTGAGCGTTGCGGCGGCATCGCTGCGTGGCTAGCAAGCATTCGTGAATTGGCGTCTATCGAGCCCGAACGAGATGTCATATTCACGGCGAACACGGGTCACGAGCTCGGCCATGTAGGTCTAGAGTATTTTCTCAGTCAGAATCCCGGTTTAGCGCGTAATGCTCACGCCTGGGTGCACCTAGGCGCGAATTTCGCGTCGGAAGGATCCCAGATTCGAATGCAATACTCTAACGACGCACTTCGATCGACGTTTGTTAAGCACTTAAGACTAAATGAGGTCGCGATTGCCAGCGAGGTTGGCGGGAACATTCGACCTGGTGGCGAAGCAAGGAACGTGTACGACGCCAATGGCACATATGTGTCGATACTCGGCTCGAATCGTCTATTTCATCATCCCGACGATCGAATGTCTAACAATGTTGATTTACAGACAGCGATGCGCACGCGCAATGCTGTCGTGGATTTAGTGAAGGAGTTGAGCGGTGCGGAAGGCTGAGAATTGGTCGTTACGCCAATTCGCCTTTCGAGCCTAGTTTCTTCCCAAGTGCAAAACCTGCGATCGCTATCGCTGGATGGCGCGTCACTGCGAATCCGATAGCAGCAAACGCGGCCCCTACTATCCAACCGCGTAACTGCGGACTACGGGCTTCATTCTTCGTAGCTCTAGTAACTGTGTGCTCACAGTTATTGTTAAATGGGTTGTAACGACGATGCTCATAGTCCAGTACGTTCGATAACGTACGATCTCGTACTTCCGGTCGGTGGTTGGCGGGGTAGACCGATTTGTTCTTACTAAATTCTTCTAACGTAGAAGTATGCTGACCCTTCAATGGCGTGTTGTGTAACACATATCCATCTTCTAGCACGATGCCACGATGCATGAACACGCCTTTACGTCTTGAAACGACGTCACCTGGTTGATACACCTTCGATCCTCAGACCTTGATTTGACGCTGATAGAACCTATTTTGACAAATATTCACGAGAATCGCAAAACCAATCGACAGCGCTAAATTGCTCCCTTATTAAGAAAACGGCAGGAGTGCGCTTAGGTATGACGCACACCGAAGTGATTAACTGGCGGCTATTCGTAAGGTGTGCCGTCTTTGTGGGTAAAACCCGTGCCGTATCCTCGTCTTTTCACCTGCATGTCGATATCAGAATATTCCACATCATCCTCGTCACGTCGACTGCCGACTTCAAGGTACGCGACCACGTCGTCGGTGTTGTTTACCAAATGGTGACCGTTTCCAACCCCGGCGGGAAAACCTGCACACATTCCCGGTTTGAGGGCGGTTTCACCTTCGTCAGTTACCAAAATCGGTCGTCCCTGCAGAATGTAGATAAATTCATCTTCAAGCGAGTGCCAATGCCTTTGCGAGGACCATGTACCTGGTGGTAGCGAGACGAGATTGACGCCGTAGTCCGATAGACCGAAGGCATCGCCAAGTGGTTTCTTTTGTCGATCCGCACAAGGTTGGTCAAATGGGTGCGGATAGCCACTTCCAATTCGCGTCGGTGGCGTTTCCGCATCAATCGCTACTGGTTTCAACTCGTTCATGCTAACCCCGATCTGTGGTTTAAAGGTGTAATTACGTTAGAAGTACACGATTTAACCCAAGGTCACAATTGAGCGTCGCAACATGAAATTCCCGGAATTCCATACGGAAGTAATTGCGGAACTTGAGGCTATAGGAAATACTGCGTTCGCCGCGCACACGCCGAAAGATCGTCGATCCGCATTGGAATATTCAGGAGTACGAGTACCTGAGCGGCGAAAACTAAATAAGAGAGGATTCTCTTTCTTTGACCGACCCGAATCTGAAATCATCGAAATCTGGGATGACCTATTCATGAATTCGCCGAACGGCGACGTACTTTTCTGTGCCTTGGACTACCTACGCTTTCGTGTTCCGAAGAGTGTATCGCCGAATCTGTGGTTGATCATTCGAAATTGGGTCAAGCGTGTTGAAAATTGGGCGCACTCGGACGAAATAAGCTGGGTGTACTCGTACGTACTAGAGGCATATTTCGATGAGGTTTACAAGGACCTACTGAAGTGGAATCACGCTAGCGATCTTTGGCCTAAGCGCATTTCAATCGTTAGTCTAATTCATTACACTGGTAAGAAGGCAGTGTTCCTGCCGCCTGACATCGTGTTTCCTATGGTCGAACGGTGTATCGATGATCACCGCTACTACATGCAAAAAGCAACCGGTTGGGTACTGCGCGAGATGAATCGAGAATATCCAAAGGATGTCGAAGCGTTCCTTACGAAACATCTCCCGGTCATTGGTAGCGACGCGCTTTCAAGATCCGTTGAACATATGGAAAAAGATCGCCGAAGCTCGTGGCGTGAGAAGAGAAAACTGGCATCCGCATCAAGTGGGGACAATTAGCAGTCACAGATCGTCAATACGTTTGTTCGAACGCAGTTTAAATATTCGACGCTGTGCTCGCCTCATAGTCTAAGAGCATTTTTTCGCTCCGTTCCCAGAGTATGCGACCATTCTCTGGGTCGTTCGCGTGAGAAGACACGTCCTTTTCCTGCATGCCATGTAAGTAGATTCCGGTTCGTCGTCCCGCATCCGGAGCGCACGCGAGGTAAACGATCGGACTAATGGCTGCGTCGGGCGAGCGAAACAAGGTCCGCATAAACGGTCCAATAAGCCACTGGATCGATTGTGGCGCCTCACGTGCAATATTCGTTGCAACCGCGCCGGGACAAAGACTATGGACTGCAATTGACATCGAATCTGACGGATTTAAACGCTTCGAGAGTTCGCAGGCGTAGGCGCTCAGCACCATCTTGCTGATACCGTAGTACCGCAAGGCGTCCTTTCGACCGAATTCGTGGAAAGTACCGAGATCTGAAAAGTCGAATGATTCGCCTGATCGATGTGCTTCGGACGATACGAGGATTAATCTCGGTACGTCATTAGGTTCAGCGCCGTTTTCAGGATTGATCACGCCGTCGTCGAGGAAGCGCTTCACGAGATATCGATTCGCCAAGAAATGGACTGCAAACATCGTTTCATAGCCTTGCTTTGACCGTCGAGCTTCAACCGTGCTCAATCCCGCGTTCAACACGGTAATGTCGAAACGCAAATTTCGTTCGCAAAGTTCATCGCACAGGAGTCGAACGGAATCAAGATCGGCGAGATCCACGTGGATTGCTTCCACTGCATCTGAGCCCGAGCGGTGCTTAACCTCTTCGGAGATCTCGGAACACGTGTTCGACAAGCCAATACCACCTTCGCACCTCGCGACGCCATGTCAATTGCGAGTGCTTTTCCGATTCCGCTACTTGCACCGGTGATAAAGCAAGACTTCCCTTCAATCCTTACAGAGCTCGACAATGGTTCGAACGAGTTTTTGCTCGTCAGTCGATCATAGAAGATGGTCGCAAGCGCGTTTCCAACCGTACCGTTAAATCGTCGCAATGCCACCTGTCTTTCCGATTCGTCGCTTATGAAACCGAACTAAGACTCGATCGGAATATCGAAATCGGCTCGATACGACCTGAACTCACTGTCGATCTTGCGGGTATCAAATCCAAAATCCCTCAACCGATACTCGTGCCTACCGAATCGATTTTTTGGGTTCTCAGTAAGGCAACGTTGAGCGGCTATCCGTTCTGCATCACCGAACTCAACCCCCACATGATTCCACAATCCAGCTAATACATCCAATGGCCTTTCTATCAAGTCGTAGTACGAAACATCGAAGAAACACGCTGGGTTTAACGCTCTCACGTCAAGGGATTTCTGGATCATGCGTTTCACTTTCCGTAACCAATGTGTCGCAATCTCATCCGTGTCCACATGATCGCTGAATATGCGGAAACTGTGTGCAACCATACTGCAAAACGAAGGCATTGTTCTTCGTGGATCACGGTGAGTTTGAACGATCGTCGCATCCGGAAACTGTTTTAACACTATATCAAGATACTCTAAGTGGTGCGGGGATTTCAATACCCAATGTGTTCGTGGGTCTGAAATCTGAAGCATTTTTAGCGTCTTTTGGAAATGAGCGTAAACGGGATGGTGGTCCTGATTCTCAAGCCAATTCGAATAACTCGGTACTCGCATCATCGCTTCAGGAGATTGACTCATGAAATTTAGGTCCAGGAGCAGCACATCCTCTTCTGGCTCAGACCTATCGACAGGGTGGATCGTTTTGAACTCGGGCGCGAGAAAAGAGAGAGCTTTTTCATATATCCAAGCTTGTCGATTCGCAGCGTTTACATTGTGTGTTAAACCGGTAACCACCGCAACCGGATCGAACGCTTCTGCAGCGGTGATGCCACGAAATTGAGGGTGGCTCGCAATCAGGCGTTGCAGCAAGGTTGTGCCAGTCCTTTGCAATCCCGCTATGAGAATCACTTTGTTCAGCGGTCGATCAACCAGGTCTTGGTTTTTACGTTGAAATTCGCGGATCTTCAATCGAGCGAACAAAGCGTTCAAAAT
>JAPOVY010000015.1 GCA_026707905.1 Gammaproteobacteria bacterium
GCCTAGATGGCGAGGCTCTTCTCCTATCGAACACGCAATCCTGCACGGCGACGAGCAAACGGGCGTATCCATCATGCAGATCACGTCTCGCCTCGACGCCGGACCGGTGTTCCAACAAACCCCTGCACAACTGACTGCCGAGAGTACAACAACGTCTGTAACCGAAGAACTCGCCCGTCTAGGAGGCGTAGAAATCGTCAAGGTTCTCAATGCGCTTGATGAAGGTACACTTGAAGCACCACGGCCTCAAATTGAGGCACACGCCACGTACGCACCACGGTTGAGCAATGAAGCGGCGCAGATCAATTGGCAAGCAAGCGCTACTCAGGTAGCGCGCCACGTACGCGCATTTCATGGCCGCGGCATGGCTTTCACCACACTAACTCAAGCTGAACGAAATGTGCGTATCCGACTCCTCGAAGCCCAAGTCGCCGAAGGCGTGGGTTCTCCAGGTGAAGTCTTATCTACTAACCCAGATCCCATCATCGCGTGTGGTCAGGGCGCATTAGCATTGAAGACCATTCAACTTAACGTCGGTAAAGGTCGACCGATGTCAGGTACTGACGCCGTGAACGGTTTCGCAGAATTTTGGCAAATTGGATCGTGTTTCGAGAATCCTGAAGTGTTCGAAAATGCGTAACGACGACATACGCCTCGCTGCCCGACTCTTAATACGCGTATTTAGGGGTGAATCACTAGAAGCGGCGCTGGATGTTGCAGGAGCCACGCTGGTTTCAGCTCGCATTCGCGCGTGGGTTTATGGGGTTTGCCGCCACTACTTTTCGGTTTCTGAGCAACTTGCTGCGCTTTGCCGAACACCTCTAACAAAACTTGATCGGGAAGTGCTCGCCGTCCTCTTAATCGGTGTTTATCAACTCACCCATTCAAATGCCAAGCCCTATGCCGTCGTTTCCGAATCCGTAGAAGCCATTAAGCGGATGCACAAGCAATCCGCTGCGTTTCTCGTCAACGCCGTCCTGCGAAAAGTCGAGCGGGACTTCAAACCTGCGTCCCTGAGCGGAAAACATGAACTTCCTGACTGGCTCATCGAAAAACTACGGGACGCCTACGGCGAGAAGTTCATCCGCAGTCACTTGGCATGCCTCAATAGCCGAATGCCGCAGTGTTTGCGAGTGAATCAGCACAAAATCTCGCCACATAGCTTTCACGCTGCATTGCGATCGCAGAATATCGGCTACACCCTTCTGCGTCAGGACACCACGGTACGGCTCTGCAACCCTCAGCCTTCACACTCGATACCGGGATACTCCGAGGGTTGGTTCACTGTTCAGGACGCAAGCGCGCAGTTGCCCGTTCGCGAACTCGACTTACAGCCAAAGTTGCGGGTTCTGGATGCCTGTGCCGCACCAGGTAACAAGGCGTTTCAACTTTTAGAACACGACGTGGAGCTAATCGCACTCGACATCAATCCCACGCGAAGTGCATGGTGTGAAACGGAGAGTAAGAGACTTGGATTGCCGTTGTCGATTACGGAAGGCGACGCAACCAATAAAGGATGGTGGGACGGTTGTCCATTTGACCGCATCTTGCTAGACGCACCGTGTTCGGCGACTGGCACGATTGGTCGGCACCCGGATGTCAAAATTCACCGAAAACCTGAGCAATTGTCTGCGTTAAAGGACCGCCAAGTCCAGCTTTTGAGTAATCTATGGGACGTACTTGCGCCGGACGGTGTATTGGTCTATGCAACGTGCTCACTGTTACCGGAAGAAAACGATGCTGTTATCGTCCATTTGGCTGAAACACATGATGACGTTCGATCGGAAACGCTTAGTGTTCGTCCCTCGGATCGTCCGTTGATTGTGCCGCAGGAGTTCGGCATTCAGCTCTTCCCAGATCCTGATTGGGGAGACGGGTTCTATCTGGCCAAGTTGCGTAAGGTGAAACCTGTCACATGAATGTTCTGATCCTTGGTGCGGGGCAAGTTGGACGAACCGTTCTACAGTCGTTGGCCGCAGACATCAACATGAACGTAACGGTTGTCGACACCGATCAGCGTGCGCTTGCAGAAGTTCGAGCCATGCACTCTTGCAGTACGGTAGCAGGTCACGCCTCGGATCCAGACGTGCTCAGGGAAGCCGGAATCGAAGATTGCGACGCGATCGTAGCGGTCACGGCAAGTGATGAGGTAAACCTTGTTGCCTGCCAGGTTGCGCTTACGCTGCACGATACGCCGATGCGGATCGCACGTATTCGCAATCTCGCCTATCTTGGCGAGGACCACGCCGATCTATTTTCCGTGGACGGCATTCCCGTTGACGAGCCGATCAGCCCTGAGTTGACCGTCGTCAACCACTTGAAGAATCTCGTCGAATACCAAGGTGCTGTCTACATTGCGGAATTCGCCGATGCTAAGGCCGTAATGACCTGTACCCGAATGTTGCAGGAAAGTAACTTAATCGGCTTGAGACCAAGCGAGTTCGCGTCCGCGAGCGGCCATCGAGCCCACCTTGTCGGACTGTTGCGGGACAACAAGATCGTGCATCCTCTTAGTGATGCGAGGATAGCAACAGGCGATCTTGCCTTTATTCTCGGTCGAAAACACGCCATGCAGGAGTTGTCCCGGGATCAAAGCGGCATCATCAAACCCTATCGACAGGTGGTTATTGGCGGTGGTGGACACATCGGCATGCGTCTCGCGAAAGATGTGCACGAACTTTCGCCGCGACGCAACATCAAGATCATCGAAGCAGATTCTGAACGAGCCGAACAGTTAGCCGGTGAACTAGCGTCGTCGATGGACTTAACGGTATTGAGTGGAGATGCTTCGAGCGAAGATTTCCTGCGAGCGAACGACGTCAACGACTCGGATCTTTACTGTGCTGTGACCAACGACGACTTGGTCAACGTCGTTTCGTCCTTAACCGCGAAACGGTTGAACGTCAGGACAGTCTTCACGCTCGTTCAGCACGTTCACTACCTGGAATCTCTTGTACAAGCCGGTATTGAAATCCCAATTTCACCGCAGCAAACCACCGCAAACATCATTCAGCGCCTCTTCCGCGAAGAGACCTTGTCGGTGTTTCGCCACTTAGCGCTCTTCAACCTTGACTTATTTGAACTACAGGTACTAGGCAACAAAGAAACAAGCCGCGTCGTCGGAAAACAACCAACGCAAATGAGATTACCGAAGGGAACCCATCTCCTTTGCTTAGTCCGTGGCATAGATGCCGAAAATAACTCTTCGCCGTTAGAAATCCTCCCGCTTCATGCCCATCCCGATATTGGCATAGAGGAAGGCGATCGCGCTATCTTCCTTTCGGAGAGCAGCGCCGCGACGACGAAGGTCGAACAACTGTTTCGAGCTAAGGCTTTCAAGCTCTTCTAATGAATTACGCGGCCGTTGGCAGCGTGTTAGCCGTACTGGTGATGATCATCGGCGGACCTTTGTTAGCGAGTGCCGCCGTCGGTTTCATCTACGGCGAGCAGGTCGCTGCGGTATTCACCGGTCTGGGACTACTCTTCATCCTCGGTGGTGGCGTCATTCACCTGCTACTTGCCCGATTTGATCGGACAGTACGTGTACGTGAAGGCTTTTTTATAACGACCCTGACCTATTTCGTGTTAGGTCTGCTGTGCACATTGCCGTTCATGTTCAGCTCGGTCGAGGTTGCATCGAGTTTTACCGATGCTGCTTTCGAATCGTTCTCGGGCTTGACAACGACCGGAGCGACGGTGTTGACCGGTCTTGAGGAACTCCCCCGCTCATTTCTGTTCTATCGCGCTTCACTTCAGTGGATAGGAGGCATGGGCATCATCGTTCTGGCTGTGGCGATTCTCCCAATGCTGGGAATCGGTGGCATGCAGCTTTTTCGCGCGGAAGCACCAGGCACGATCACAGATACAAGCCTCAAGCCGCGAATCGCAGAAGCAGCGAAGTCGTTGTGGATTCTCTATCTTGCGCTGACCATTGCCTGCGCTCTAGCCTATTGGGTTGCGGGCATGTCCCTATTCGATGCGATATGCCACTCTTTCACGACGGTCGCCATCGGCGGATTCTCGAATTACGACGCAAGCATTGGCTACTTCGACGAACCCATGATCGAAACCGTCGCGAATTTGTTCATGTTAATGGCAGGTCTCAATTTCTCGTTGCACTACCGCGCGATCATCGTAAAAACAGACATTCGTGAGTACTTCCGCGATCCCGAAGCACGCACTTACGCAATCTTCCTCCTGGCCATCACCGTACTCATCACATCGCGACTCGCAATGGCTGAGGACATGACTGGGAGTGGGTTCCGTGACGCGCTCTTTCAGGCAGTTTCGTTTGCGACCACGACGGGTTACACCACCACATCTGTTGACAGCTGGCCGTTGCTTTGCCCGGTGGTTCTCGTACTCGCGTCATTTGTCGGTGGCTGTGTCGGTTCGACGGCTGGTGGGGTGAAGATCTACCGCGTACTTGTCGTCATGCAGCAAGGTGTTCGCGAAATCCGGCGTTTGATACTTCCAGACGGCGTATTTACCGTAAAGTTAGGCACTGAGGTCGTTGACGACCGAGTCATAGAAGCCGTTTGGGGTTTCGTGACGATGTACGGACTCCTCTTCGTTTTCTTTCTGACTTGCGTCTTGATGGTTTCGGATCTGGACATCAAGAGCGCTTTCTCAGCGGTAGCCGCCTGTTTAAACAATCTTGGACCCGGTCTAGGTGAAGTCGCCCATCATTACGCTTCCTTGAACGCACCTACGAAATGGCTGCTGATCTTTGCGATGGTATTAGGGCGGCTTGAGATATTTACTTTGCTTGTACTACTAGCACCAAGGTATTGGTATCGATGATGCGAACACAACCCGTTCTTTGGGTTCGTTCACTGCTGTTCTATTTGGGCTATGCGCTTTCGACTGCGTTATGGGGAACGTCGCTCACTGTTATCGCTCAGTTTATCCCTAAACGGTCGCGTTTCAGAGCCGTTATTGTCCCGTGGGTCAATTTCGTTCTGTGGTGGTTAAAACTGACCTGTGGCATCCGCGTTGAAGTTAGTGGCAAAGAACACCTTGGTCTCGAGCCTGGGATCGTGCTTATGAAACATTCAAGTACTTGGGACGCCCTCTACTCTCAGCTGCTCGTGTGCCCTCAAACCACGGTCATCAAGCGAAAACTCCTGTGGATCCCTTGTTTCGGCTGGGCATTTTGGGTGACAAATCCCATCGCAATCGATCGCGAACAACGCATGTCTGCCCTACGATACATCGTCGGTGAAGGCAGAAAGCGATTAGCATCAGGATTCTGGATTACGTTGTTCCCAGAGGGAACACGAATGCCTTCTGGACAGGTCGGTCGATTTCAGCGAGGAGGGGCAATGTTGGCAGCACAGAGCGGCGTACCGACTTACTTCGTCGCTCATAATGGCGGGAATTTCTGGCGTTACAAGGGATTCATTAAGCAACCAGGTGTGGTGCAAGTGCGAATCTCACCACCGCAGGTCGTTGGCGAACGCACGTCGCAAGAATTCAACAACTATGCCGAAGCATGGATGCGAGAACAGATGACTGAACTAAATGAATCTGTAGCCACCTAGACAATTAACGAGAGATTTGCGTATAAATACGCCGTTTTCACATAAAAAGTTAATAAAGTCAATGGAAATAAGACGTAAAGGGATTAAATTCTGAGTCTTTAGTACGAATTTATTACTATGCGCCAAGCCGAATAAAGGACTATTCGCACCTTCTTACTGACCGGGAACCGAGAATAGCGTACCAGTCATGCTCATGTGGTTATAATATTTATGCATCTCGTCGTGGTAACGACATGTAAACTGGCGGACATGGTTCACGTTACTATGCCAACACTCGATGCCTAGTTTCTTCGAATCAAATTTCTCGCGGTAGTCCGCAACAACGAACGCGACCAATGATTGTTGGTTATCCGGCACCTCACTCATCATTTGATTGAAAATATTGCGGTATTGCGGCCGGGTCGTGCCTTGAGACGCTACACCTAACCAACCAAGCGCTTTAAGGTTGCTCTTCTCTTGACCTCCTAGGCCGTGCAGGAACAAGAAGCCAACACGCGCTTGAGCATCTTTAAAACCCAGTTTTGCTAGCTGGAGCAGCTCTGGAAAAGCCTCCTCGTACTTGCCAATCTTGAAGTTTCGCGAAGCGCTTGCCTTTTGACGATAAATTTGCTCCATCTCGAGGAAGTCCATACTAGCAGGATCGATTCGCTCCCCTTCGACGACTATTTCTTCCATCGCCTGAGAACGGAATTCGCTTGCGCGTTCTTGCAACGATGTTTCCTGCTCATTTGCGCTGTCGGCTAAAACGGGAGATGTCCATGCGACCACACTCATTAAAGACCATTGAGCGATCCGCCGCACTGCTTTTGAGGTAACTTCTGAGATATCTTTGTTTTCTTGAGTGCGCACGGGCAGTAGCTAAATCTATTTCGTCTCTTGTCTTACGCCATCCACGGAAACGGACTTAATGCGTTCGTAAACGTTTTAGAAAGTTAGCTTATCTTACCCATGAAACGTCCAATTTGCCACCGCTACGAAGCAGATTCCGCACTGCCAAGTCAGACCGCTCGTGGCGGGCGTGAAAAGCGCTTAAACCAGATCTCCTAGTGAGTCTCGCCACTATCGACGCTGCCACGCTCCGGCTGAATCCATACCTTGAGAAGCGAACGTTCACCACTCTCAAGCTCGATGCCTCCTTGTGTCAAGGTCTCCGAGTCAAGCGTAAGCGTCCAAGTGGCACATGTGTCGTCAGCAAACGCATCGCTTTCCATAAGTCTGAGTTTAAGATCGTCATTTAGGTAAACGAGTAGGGAACCTGGGGTTTTCATTGATATCAAGTTGGTCAGTTGAGCTTTTTGAGCCACAAGGACCTTCTTCCGTGCGTCGAGCGGCGCAAGTTGCTCCCTCTGCACATTTAGAAATTCGCGCTCTTCTTCTGTCAATGGGATGCTGTTCTCAAGTCGCTTTACAGACCTATCGATTTCAGATCGTTCCCGATTCAATGCACGCCGCTCTTCAACCGGTAATTCAGGCTGTTTCTCTCGTACTTGCTGAATCTCCTGTTGTCGCGCGTAAAGCGCGTCCAACTCTTGTCGCTCTTCGTCAGAAAGGGGAACCGTACTGTGTTCACGCGGCAGCAAATGCTCTATCCGTTCGTTAAATGCATCTAATCGAAACGAGACGCTGTCAAGTTCGATGCGGACCGCCTCGAGTTCATCTTCGACTTCTGGATCACGACGAGAAGCTGTTCCATAGTACTCAGGTTGGCTCCACTCGTCGCCGCACGAGGACATCCCGCCCAAAACTTGCAGCGTCATGCGGTACGCGTGCTCATTACTCAATGGGCTAGGCTCGGAAGCTAACAAGTAAGGACAGACAAAGCAGATGGCCAGGGAAAAGGCAGCGTGCAATGCCGCTTTATTCAAGCGCTTTCCTCATACCTATTTCCCACTGATTCCTCTACTTGCTCGACGCGAGTTTCATTATCATCAGTGTCCCGCGCAGCCAGCAATGGACTGGGTTCTGACAGATGTTTCACGTGAAACACTCTCATATCGGAGCAACGATTCCGTGCGAGTTATTCTCTTTTAAATGTCGAGATTCGCCGCGTCTACTGCCAGAGCATTCGCCATGATGTACTCTTTCCGAGGTGCGACGTCGTCCCCCATGAGATCTGTAAACAGCCTATCCGCCGCAGAGCCATCCACGACATCTACCACCGACATGTTCCGAATCTCAGGATCCATGGTCGTATCCCATAACTGGTCTGGATCCATCTCACCCAGTCCCTTGTATCGCTGCAGCGTTACGCCTTGGTGGGCTTTCTCTAACAACCAATCCAAGCCCTCCATGAAGTTTGTGGTCTCGAATCGATCATTGCTTTTTTCGAAGTACGCGCCCTGATCCAGCAACCCATCGAGTTCCGAATTTAGTTGGGCAATTGATCGATACGTACGCGAATCGATGAAACTTTGATCAAGCACATGCGATTCACGTGCGCCCCAAAACGCCCGTGTAATTTTGGGGTGGTAGCGGCCTGTCTCTGCATCATGCACCAGGTCTGTTGTGAACCTTCCATCTTCTGCGGACAGCTGGGTTTCAAGCTGCGTCAGCCAGCGTCGCATGCTAGCCTCGCTGTGAAGTTTTCCCGCGCGCTCGTTTTCTTCTTCTGAGCCACCAGCGCGGGTGTCGTACGTAAGTACCGGTACGTGAAATAAGTGCGAGGAGATATACGTCGGCATACTTCGAGCGCGTGCCTCAAGGTTGTCCCTGGTCTCCTGCACTTTGAGTGCGAGCGCTTGAATCGCTTCGTCTGCCATTGGCGGCGATTCATCATTGCCGTGAACACGCGCACCGTCCAACGCACTAGCTACGTAGTAATCGTCGAGCTCATTGTCGTCCTTGACATATCGTTCACTACGACCTTTTCTTACTTTGTAAAGAGGCGGCAGCGCAATGTATATATACCCTTCTTCGATGAGTTTGGGCATATGCCGAAAGAAGAAGGTCAATAAAAGAGTTCTGATATGCGATCCATCGATATCCGCGTCGGTCATGATGATGACACGATGATAACGTAGTTTTGTGACGTCGGTTTCACTGCCGATTCCACAGCCCAGCGCAGTGATTAACGCAGTTATTTCCCTAGACGAGAGCATCTTGTCCATCCGGGCGCGTTCTACGTTCAGAATCTTGCCCCGCAACGGTAAAACGGCTTGGGTTTTTCGATCGCGTGCCTGTTTTGCGGATCCACCTGCAGAATCTCCCTCTACGATGAAGATCTCAGAAAGCGCGGGGTCTTTCTCTTGGCAGTCTGAGAGTTTGCCGGGTAAACCGCCAAGATCTAACGCGTTCTTACGCCGCGTGAGTTCTCGCGCTTTCCGTGCTGCTTCTCGCGCCTGCGCGGCTTCTACCATACGCTCAGCGATGGTTTTCGCTTCCTTGGGGTTCTCCAGCAAGTAGTCTGACAGGAGTTCGTATAACGTCGTTTCAACTGCCGGTCGTGCCTCACTGGATACCAGTTTATCCTTCGTCTGCGATGAGAATTTCGGGTCTGGCAACTTCACGGACACAATCGCCGCTAAGCCTTCTCGCGCATCCTCTCCCGTCGTCTTAACGCCACTGCGTTTGGCAACGTCTTCACGTTCAATGTAATTGTTGAGTGCACGTGTCAACGCCGTACGAAAACCGATGAGGTGACTACCACCATCAGACTGATGGATGTTGTTACAGTACGTCCGAACCTGCTCCTGATACGCGTCTGTCCATTGCAGGGCGATCTCGACGCCAATTTCACCGTCAATGAGGCGTTGAAAGTGCACAACATCGTGCAGCGGGGTTTTCGTTCCGTTTAAGTAAGTGACGTACTCCTTCAGACCGCCGCCATAACAGAATTCGTGTTGTTCTTCCGTGCGTTCATCCGTTAGCGTCAATCGGACACCCGAATTCAGGAACGCAAGTTCCCGCAATTTGGCGGAAAGGGTGTCGAACCGGTATTGAACTTCCTTAAATATCTCGGTAGATGCTTCAAAGTAGCACGTCGTTCCAGTCTGATCTGTATCACCAATGACCGTTAATTCCGATGTCGGCGTGCCGTTTTCGTACGTTTGCTCGTAAACCTTTCCCTCTCGACGGATCGTCAACCGAAAAAAGGACGAAAGCGCGTTCACTACTGACAATCCGACGCCATGTAGTCCGCCAGAGACCTTGTAAGCGTTCGCGTCGAATTTACCTCCAGCGTGGAGCGTCGTCATTATGACTTCCGCCGCCGGTTTACCCTCGTCTTCGTGAAAATCGACGGGTATGCCACGACCGTCGTCGCGAACGGTGATGCCGTTATCAGGGTGGATGACGACGTCAACCGAAGAACAATGTCCCGCTAAAGCTTCATCGATCGAGTTGTCGACAAGCTCTTGAACCATGTGCTGGAGACCGGTGCCGTCCTCTGTATCACCGATATACATACCTGGTCGACGACGCACAGCATCGAGCCCATGCAACACCTTTATGTTGGTAGCCGTATAGTCGTCTTCGTTCGATCGGTCAGTCATTTGAAGTTCCTTTTCGACGCCTCATGCGTCGCATTTGCAGGATTTAGAGATGCCTCAAATCCTTATGAGGCTTGATTCTTGGCCGAGGTTTCACGTGAAACATAGATTGGTCAATGATGCGCAGCTTTTTGACTACAGCACGTTTCCCTGGTTCAGTTCAAAGCGCTCTACACGTTCCGCCCAACCTTGAGGCAACAGTTCGGCGCTAACAGCAGAACCGAGCACTTGGGATCCCAATCCGGTCATATGGGAGAGAAATCGATCGCAATGCACATCATCCCACTCCGAACCAAGATCGTCCACTAAAAGCAAAGAGCGATATCCGCGCGTTCTCAGGTACTGAGCCTGTCCCAATTTGAAGGCTGCGGCTAATGCGCGTGCCTGACCTTGAGAAACGAGAGCCGCGGCGCTTGGCAATGCTTTGCGCTGTCTGCCGTCCACACTAATTCGAACGTGAACGTCAGCCCGGTGTGGCCCTGAATTTGTCATGCGTAATTTTACATCTCTGGGCCGTTGTTTTCGCAGATCTTCCGCAAATTCCTCACCCCGGAAACCCGGAAAAAACCGTAGTGAAACATCAAGTTCCGGACATAGCTGCGACATACAAGACATGACTTCCTCGCTCATGTTGTCAAAACACCGATGCCGCAGTAACGTAATGGCTTCAGCGCTCGCAACTAGCTCGAAATCCCATGCGTCGAGTTGCGAGCCCTGCCGCGTGCGTAGCGCAGCATTACGTTGCCTCAAAACATGTCGGAAATGTGCCATCGTGCGAAGGGTATCGGAATCCTCATAAAGTACACCAAGGTCCAACCATTTACGTCGCTCAACCGGCGCGCCGAAGATAAGTTCTGCCAAGTCTGGCAGAAAGGTTTGAATGGGAACTAAGGAGACAATCTCAGAAATCCGCTGAACACGCCGCCGATCGCGTTGCAGTTCGAGGGGGTTTCCACGAGACTTGGTGAAATCCAAGCGAAATGACGTCTGATCGACTGTGAAACGCCCGCGGACGGCCATATCGTCGGATGCGTGCGAAATCTGGCTCTCCAACCCTCCTCGTCGAAAGGACTTTCCGCGAACAAGAAGGTGGACCGCTTCAAGCAATGACGTTTTACCAGCACCGTTCGGACCCGTAAAGAGATTAATCCCTGGGGCTAACTCCAGCGAGACGTTTTCGATGTTGCGTAGATGATCGACTTCCAGCCGATCGAGATTCATCGATCTGACATGGTGGCTAGCAAATAAGCGACGCCGATGTCATCGGATTCGTCCGTCTCAGCGCCTTCGCCACCTTTCGTACCTACTATTCGGATGTTTGCGCGTAAATCCGTGGCGTTTGTACTAAATTCGACCTTATCTGTGTTTAGTGCGTTTAGCACACGGAGTACTTTCTCGCCATTGACTGCTAATTTGCGCGAGTCCGTTAGGCTGTCGAGGGCGACTTGTGCTGAAACTCGATCATTGCGCGTAGACGCGGAGCGCATCGAAAGCACATTCTCCTCAAACTCCCACTGGACCCGGTGGCTACTATCGATTGCTACGACTTCAACTTGGTCTAGTCCCTCACGCAGACGCTCGCGATCACACACCATTGACCACCCGTATTCTTCCGGAAAGACGTTCTGATACTGAGGGAAGACACTATCAACTAGGTTAGAGGTTAGAGTGAAAACTCCTACATTCGCCGAAAAGTGATTACTCCCGAACGTCATGGTGACAACATCAGACGCGTTTGCGGCGCTGCACATCGAAGTAACCTGTAAAACCGTTTTCCGCGGCACGACGAATCGCTTAATCCCATCGCTTTCGTCTCCGTCTTGCGCCAGCGACGGCACGCCTCCCGACGACGTTGCCATCGCCAAGACAGACGCTTCCGTACTAACTGTGCGCAAATACGTTGGGCTTAGTTCAAAACAGGTTGCAACCATGTATTGTCTTGAATCTTTGACCCCCATGACTGGGTTTGTGTACATTAGTTGCTCGCGCAATCGCGATGCGGGAACCTGAATCTCGACATGATCATCGGGCGGCGTAGGAAGGTACCCATCCAAGACCGTTGAGTCCGGACCCGTCATGACATTCAGCTCATATTCAGAATGACCAGAGGTGATCTTGATCATGTCCCCAGCCGTCTCAAAGACTACCGGTTCGTTCCTTCGTAACGCGCGAAAGATGTTGAACAACCGCAGCCCGGGTATAGAGGCGCCGCCTGGTTCGTCGACATGATCCAGTCGCATCTGCGCAACCATGGTCATCGTTAGATCCGTACAACTCACCTGCAGCTCGCCGTTCTCTGCTACCCGAACACGGGCATGCGAAAGCACGTCTCGCGTCTGTGTCCGTTCCAGGACCCCTGTTATGTGCGAAAGCACGTTCAGCATTTCGTCTTGCTGGACTTCGAACTTCATGCTTTTTGTTCTTTACTGCTTAAGGAATTCTGTTTATTTCTTCAACTCGTGCCTAAGCCAATCGTAATCACGACGGAGCTGAGCATCCGAATTCATCTTGCGTTCGATCGCACTCAACGCGTTCTTAACCGTAGAGTGGTCTTTGCGGCCAAATGCCGTTGCAATCTCAGTATGAGGTAACGACGTAAATTCATGGGTGAGCAGCATACCCATCTGCCTGGGGATTAATTTACTGTGAACCCGGGCGGCACCCTTGATGTCATTGACGCTGATATTAAATCGCTCACTCACAAGATTTAGTACGCGTTCCGCTGTTACGGGCTTTCTTGTCCGACTCAGATTACGCAACGCGCGATCAACCGATTCTTCGCTTATCGATCGTAATCGTCGGCCAGAGTGCTTCTCTGCCTTGACGATGCTCAGCAACGTGCCTTTGAGGATTCGAATGTCCCCATCCAATTGCTGCGCCAGATACTCTGCAACGCTTTGCGGGAGATTGACATCTTCTCGTGCGGCATGTTGCAGCAGGATCTGTACCTTTGCGTCCTCGTCTGGTTCCACGGCATGGATTGAAATCCCGCCTAGCAAGCGGGACCGTAATGCCGGGTCAAACCGCTCAAGGTCTGCGAGCGGTCCGAGAGACGTGAACGCCAGTTTTGTACGTTGTTTGTGCCAGATATTCAAAAGATGGAGAAACTCCTCTTGGATTTTCTGCTTACCTACGAGTCGATGCAAATCGTCAAGCAGAATCACGTCATGCTGGGAGTATTTATCTTGAAGCGATCGCATTGCCGCATTGATGTTGCGGTCTTGTGGTCCCGTTTTTGCCAATATTGAAGTAACTTCATTGACAAGCGAGGTTGAATGGGTGAGTTCTATTGCCTTATCCGGAAACTTCTCGTATATGTGATGGCCGATCGCATGTAACAGATGCGTCTTCCCCATGCCACTATCGCCGTAAATCACTAAAACCATCAAATCGTCATTGAATGAATTGGCGACATCGAGTGCGACGGCCTTCTCAACCCCTTTCGTACTCCCAGTTACAAACTGATCAAATGTAAACTGCTTATCTAGGTCTGGTTGTGAAGATGTGCGCGGTTGAGATGTGCGCCGGACCGTTCGAAGGGGCTCGCCAACAGGTTGAGATCGCTTATTACTGAACTCGATCTTGACGGATTCGTCGCCAAGCTGGTTGTTTACAACCTTTCTGATCGTGTCGCCATAGGAATCTTGGACAGTGCGCCCCGCCCACCCGTTAGTTGACGATATCAGTAAAACGTCGCCTCGGAAATCTGCGCGCAGTGGTTTAATCCAATTGTCATATTCATCTGCCGTGAAGCGCTGCTTGAATTGTTGTTGACATCGCGCCCAAAGTTCCGATCTGTCGCTCAATGATCTTCTCTCTATCTTGTGTTCTTGTCGTCTTATTTCCCCACTGTTTATACGCGTATTCGATCCATGAAATCAAGTGTTTGCCATTCCCTGGCTGTCGCTCAAACCCCCTGTTAAATCTATGTTCACGTTGATAAGATCAGTACGAAAGTGGTTTATCGTGTTCAATCGTTTGCTACTCATCTTCGCTTCGTTCGTACCGGTCAAGTGCCTTGATTCGTAAAGGGTGTGAAAACCTTGTGGATAACCTGTGGGTTAATTATTAACCTATCGAACACAGTGATTTCTTACCTTGGTTTTACATGGTTTTTCCCACCATTTCAAGGTTAAAAACCCTATAAAAATCAATGAATCGACGCACTTTTCCACAGAAAACTGACCCACCAACGACAACTAATCGTCTTGTTATTAAGTCGGTTTCAACTTATATCAATCTCTCTAATTTCGTCGTTGGATCTGATGAACTATCGCAATTTGAAGCGTGATTGACACCCCACGAGTGCTTTCTACAATTCCCCACTTACCGATTCCCGCCCTCGAACAATGAAACGCACTTTCCAACCGAGCAATGTCTCGCGCAAACGCACACACGGGTTTCGTAAACGTATGTCGACGAAGAACGGCCGCAAGGTTATCAACGCGCGTCGTGCTCGTCAGCGAAAAAGGTTAGCCCCATAGGGATAGATACGCAGCTTGGCTTCCCTGCGAGGGTTCGAATCAGGAAAAAGCACGAGATCGATAACGTTTTTCGAAATGCGACATTGCGGAAGACGTTTGGTCCTTTCGTTATTACCGGCGTCGAGAACAGGCTGGGCTTTCCTCGGATAGGTCTTGCGATCGCGAAACGGCATATACGAAAAGCGGTATCTAGAAATTACGTGAAACGGGCGATTAGGGAGTGGTTTCGAAACAACCAGACCGATATTGTTTGCTTCGATCTAATGGTGTCGTTGCGGGAAGGTCTGGGGGACCCTAGACATGTACACGAATGGCTCTCGAGAGCATCAACAGCGCTCAAAAGACGGCGTTGAACTGTTAGCTTGAAAACCACAACTCAGCAGCGAAGGCTGGCTCGCAGAGCAGCACGGTCGGTAGTACGTGCCTACCAGGTGTGCATTTCACCGCTATTCCCACCTTGCTGCCGTTTCTACCCGACATGCTCGTCCTACGCGGTTGAAGCCATTAGTAGGTTTGGTGTGCTTAGAGGGCTGTATCTCACTGCGATGCGAATCGGGAGATGCCACCCGTTCTGCCACGGGGGCGTGGATTTGGTGCCAGAATCCTTCGTTCTCGCGCCATGGCGCCATCAGGACCTGGAACATAGCGAACGGACCGGTTTGTGAACATACAGGAAATCCTCCGCTACGGGTTACTGCTCGCGTTAGGTGTCTGTGCGTACTTGCTTGTTATGCAGTGGACGGACGACTATGGCGGCGCAACCCCGCCACCAGTCGCAGAAGACGCGCCGCACGTTTTGGAGTCAGAGGAGCCGATCGCATCGGATACGGCTCTTGAGGAAGTACCCGTACTCTCTGCAGATTCGGGTGACGTACCTGATCCATCGTTGGTTCGGCGCAGCCAGACTGAGCAATCAAGTGCGCAACAGGTAAGCCGGGAGAGAGATCTCATTAGCGTAAACACCCCGTTGATGAGAATGAAGATTGATCCAATGGCTGGGGATATCCGCCTCGTCGAACTACTAGATCATCCGATTTCTCTGGACTATCCAGACGTACCTACGACGCTTCTCCAACAGAACTCGAACCGAACGTATATCGCGCAAAGCGGTTTGCTCGGTGAGGATGGATTCGATGGTTCACCCTCTAAACCTAGATATTCAGCAGACCGGCTTGAGTATGAGATCGTAAACGAGCCGCAGGACATTGTCCTCAGGACAACGCGGGAGGTCGAAGGCGGCGACGTAACCGTGCGGAAGATCTTCAAGATCGATCCTCAGCAATATTTAGTTGACGTCGTACACGAAGTCGACAATCGATCAACCGAGCCGTTTGTTGTCAATCTATTTGCACAGCTGACGCACGACGGCAAGCGTGAAGAGACAGCAACATTTTTCGGTCCACGACCCTATCTGGGTGCGGCGCTCACGACGAACGAGACCCGTTACGAGAAAATCGGATTTGACGATGTCGATGAAGAACGCTACCGGGAGGAAGTAGACGGCGGTTGGATCGCGATCCTGCAGCACCACTTCTTATCGACTTGGGTCGTTAGTGACAACGCCAACTACCTTTATTACGGTATGCGTGACACGACCGGAAAGTACCGCTTCGGCCTCACGGGACCGGAAAGCGTGGTCTATCCTGGCGAGACAGGAGAGTTCATCCTGCGTTTCTATTCGGGTCCGAAGACACAACGAACCCTTGATGCGATCGCTGACAATCTTGAACTAACGGTCGATTACGGCATTTTGTGGTTCTTGTCTGTTCCGCTGTTCTATGTACTTGAGTTCGCCCACGGTCTCGTTGGCAATTGGGGGGTGGCGATCATCATTCTCACGATCATCGTGAAGTTGCTGCTCTACCCGTTATCGGCCATGAGCTACAAGTCCATGGCGCGGATGCGAACGGTCTCGCCTCAGATCAAACGCATACAAGAACGGTTTGGAGGTGATAGGCAACGCCTAAGCCAAGAGGTAATGGCTCTGTATCGGAAGGAAAAGGTCAACCCGATGACAGGTTGCCTACCGATGCTCGCTCAAATGCCGGTGTTTTTAGCTCTCTACTGGGTGCTCTACGAGAGCGTGGAGCTGAGGCAAGCCCCCTTTTTCCTATGGATACAGGATCTGTCGATCATGGATCCATACTTCGTTCTACCGATCTTGATGGGTGCATCGATGCTGTTAATGCAGATGCTTAACCCGCCGATGCCCGACCCCATGCAACAGAAAATGATGAAAATCATGCCGGTGCTCTTCACAATTCTGTTCGTCTTTTTCCCTGCCGGACTCGTTCTCTACTGGTTGATGAACAACATTTTGTCGTACGCACAACAGTATTACGTCACGAAACGAGTTGAGCGTGCGTCCGCCACGGGCAAGACCGTCGCCCCGAAATAAACTCTACTGAAGCGCTCGTATGAGCGAGACCATCTGCGCCGTAGCAACGCCGCCAGGACGAGGCGGTATCGGCATCGTGCGAGTTTCCGGACCGGCGTGCCAGCAGGTGGCACGTGTGCTGCTTAGGCAAGTTCCCCCGCCGCGAATAGCGACGCTCGCTGACTTCTGTACGACCGAGGGAGAAATCCTTGATTCAGGCATCGCGCTTTATTTTCCCGCCCCCGCCTCGTATACCGGGGAAGACGTCCTTGAACTGCAAGGCCACGGATCGCCCGTTGCACTGGACCGCGTCGTTGGATGTATCTTGGAGCAGGATGTGCGAATGGCGAACCCAGGCGAATTTACCGAACGCGCATTCCGCAACGATAAACTCGATCTGGCTCAGGCGGAAGCAGTAGCTGACTTGATCGCGAGTGGCAGTGCGGAGGCGGCGCGGGCGGCAGCTCGCTCACTCTCGGGTGAGTTTTCACGATGTGTCCACGAGCTGGACCACAAAATCTTGACGTTAAGAATTTACATAGAAAGCGCGATCGATTTTGCCGAAGAAGAGGTCGATTTCCTAGGAGACAGAGAGCAGCAAGACCAACTAGTAGCGATGCAGTTGCTCGTTGAGAGGTTAATAGAACGTTCAAGTGCCGGGCTCACGATGCAGCTAGGTCTTGACGTTGCGATTGCCGGCGACCCGAATGTCGGAAAGTCAAGTCTGCTTAATCAGTTGCTCGGCGAAGATCGCGCCATCGTGACAGCGACCGCAGGTACTACACGGGACACGTTGCACGGTGAGTTATCACTCGACGGTCTTCCTGTTAGATTGACGGATACCGCAGGTCTTCGTGAGAGCAACGATCCGATCGAAGTAATCGGTATGAAACGGGCAGAGGAAGCGCTCGAGAAGGCAGATTGTGTTCTTTGGGTCGTCGATGATGCAGATGAAAATGGCTCGCCCCCAAAGGAATATCAAGCGAAATCTCTCGTTGTCCGAAATAAGTGTGATCTCACTGGAAAGACACCAGGCGGCCTTGGTGACGACGCATTCCGCACCTGTGCGTTGACAGGCGCGGGATTGGACGAGCTATGCGAACAGCTCAAGCAAATCGCGGGGTTTCGCACGGGTATCGATGCGTTTGCTGGCCGGCCGCGTCACATCGACTCGTTAAAGCGAGCTCGTGGAGCGCTTGCTTCAGCAGTCGACGAATTGTCGACGCGACAAGGAGAATTGGTCGCAGAGAACCTGCGCGTCGCCCATCAGTGCTTAGGGGAGATTGTTGGCGCGACGACTTCAGACGATCTACTTGGAGAAATTTTTGCGACGTTTTGCATCGGTAAGTAGATTAGTACGAGCTTATTTCATCCGACATCACCGCTGTAAGTCATTGAAATTCGCAAAAAATCTCTAAACTTATTCATTGACGACTGGGTTCGGGCCGGTTTTACTGGCAATGCTCGTTGTCGGTGTGTGCACGACCACAGTTGGAACCTCTAAGGGGATGGTTATGAAAGCGATAGATAGCGACGGCAAATCGACTGTATGGTCACTGACACGTATAGCGGTCGTCATTGTTGCGAGTTTCTGCCTCATGTCGGTGAACGCTCAAGATGGACCAGATGTTTCGTCGATGGCAGGACACAAAGCCAACGAAGAAGGCACAAAGCTCTACAAGGCCAAAGATTATGAAGCGGCTGTGCCGTATTTACAGTTGGCAGCGGAGTGGGGCTTTAAGGATGCTCAGGTCCGTCTAGGCCAGATCTACTTCAAAGGGCTAGGATCGGTAGAGAAGAATCCGTTGCGAGGGCTTGCGTGGCTTGGCACTGCGGCGTCAAAACCATCACGTGCAAGTTACACACGGATTTTTGAGAGTGCGTTGGCGCGGGTGCCCGAAGAAAATCACGCTGCGGTTGAACGTGTAGTGGCTGCTTTTACCCAGCGATACGGTAGTGGCGAAGCAGCCGTCACCTGCAGGATGAAGGCGCCGTTGGGATCTAACCTGGCGCAACTTAGTTGCGACTACGACTCGAAGTATGCGTACTCCAAGCCGACTCAATCTGCTTGGGCAGAGCACGAGAGTTCGGCATTCACGCTGTAGATGTTGCTCCTTACATGAGGGTAGCACGGAGGATATTAGCCTTCCTTAGATGAAGTATCCCACCGCATTCGATGTGATTGTCATCGGCGGTGGACATGCTGGCGTGGAGGCCGCCCTAGCGTCGGCCAGGGTCGGTGCGTCCACGCTCTTGCTGACCCAAGCGATTGAAACCATAGGACAGATGTCTTGCAATCCCGCCATCGGTGGGATCGGCAAGAGCAATCTTGTGCGCGAGATCGATGCACTTGGCGGCGCCATGGCCATCGCTGCAGACCAAGCAGGCATTCATTTCCGAACTCTCAATAACAGCAAAGGTCCGGCAGTTCGAGCAACTCGTGCGCAGGCGGATCGCGTCCTGTATCGTAATGCAATACGCGGTGCTATAGACTGCCAACCACACTTAACCGTGTATCAGGACCTGATGGTGGATTTGACATTGAAGTCAGATCGCATTGTCAGCGTCTCAACGCGACTTGGGATGGAGATTGAAGGTGGTGCAGTTGTGTTGACCACGGGAACTTTTCTTGGAGGCAGGATATTTGTAGGCTCGGAACAACACACCGGCGGCCGTGCAGGAGACTCTGCCTCTCTTGAGTTGTCGGAAAAGCTCCGTACGCTACCTCTTGCGGCAGGGCGATTAAAGACAGGCACCCCACCAAGAATCGATGGCAATACCGTCGACTTCGACAAACTTGAAGAGCAACCTGGCGATGAACCACGGCCAGTTATGTCGTTCTTAGGCTCCGCCGAATCGCACCCTCGACAGGTTTCCTGTCATATCACGCACACGAATCCTCAAACACACGAAGTCATCCGACGCGGCTTGGACCGTTCCCCCATGTTCACCGGTGAAATCGAAGGCGTGGGACCACGGTACTGTCCTTCAATCGAAGACAAGATCGTGCGTTTTGCCGAGCGAGACCAACATCAGATCTTTGTTGAACCTGAAGGCCTCCAGACCACGGAGCTGTATCCCAATGGCATCTCTACCAGTCTCCCCTTTGATATTCAATATGAAGCTGTAAGAACAATTCGCGGATTCGAGAATGCTCATATCACGCGACCGGGTTATGCGATCGAGTATGACTTCTTTGATCCCCGTGGATTGCTCCCTTCACTAGAGACGAAAAACATCGAAAATCTGTTCTTTGCAGGGCAGATCAATGGGACAACCGGGTACGAAGAAGCCGCGGCACAAGGCTTGGTAGCGGGTCTAAACGCCGCGAGGAAGGTTGCTGGTCAATCAGCATGGGTGCCGCAACGGCACGAAGCCTACATTGGGGTTTTGATTGATGATCTGACGACGATGGGCGCGAACGAACCCTATCGCATGTTCACAAGCCGCGCCGAATACCGATTGCGCCTGCGTCAAGACAACGCTGACCTACGCTTAACGCCGGTTGGACGCGAACTAGGCCTTGTCACAGATGAGCGATTCAACGCCTTTGCGATGCGCCGAGACAGACTGGAGAGGTGCAACACCGTACTCACGAATACAACCGTACATCTAAACAGCGACCTTGCAAATAAACTGTCGGAAGAGACGGGAGAAGCGATTTCGAGGGATGTTTTGCTGCTCGATTTCGCCAAACGACCCAATGTAAGAGCTGAGCATTTAACTGCGAGCGGAGTTTTTTCGGATAGAGACGAGGCACATTTAGTGCAAGCTCTTATCGACGTCAAGTACCACGGATATCTGCGTCGGCAAGACCAGGCGATTGAACGCTCGAGAGAACAGATGGGTATTCAACTGCCTGTTGATATGGATTTTGACGGAATAGACGGCTTATCGAACGAATTACGTGAGAAGCTAGAAAATGTGCGACCTTCAACACTCGGCAAGGCAGCGAGCATTCCTGGTATGACTCCGGCTGCGTTATCTTTACTTTCGGTTCACGCAAAACGACATTCTGGACTCCGGAAAACAGCATAGCGCCGAGCGCCTCGTCGAGACGTTCACACAATATCTGAATCTAGTTCGGAAGTGGAACAGGACGGCGGGATTGGTTTCGTTTCGAGATCTAGAACACCTGCGTTCTCGACATCTGGACGATAGCTTGGCGTTACAGGATCACTTGGGATGCGCTCAATCCCTGTTGGACGTAGGTTCTGGCGGCGGCTTTCCGGGAATTCCGCTAGCCGTATCGAATCCAGACATTGGAACGATACTAGTTGAGCGCAATCACAAGAAATGCAGCTTTCTTCGGCACGTTGTCATGACGCTGAAATTAAGTAATGTTGACGTAGTAAATGCAGACATTCGCGATATTGGAGACGAGTTGAATAATTTCGACGCAATCTCCGCACGGGCAGTGGCGAGTCCGGATCGGGTCTGGAGCTGGTGTCGTGGCCTGCTGACTGAGCACGGCCGTCTCTTGCTACAAACGACCACGTCCTTTGACGGGAATTTACCCGATGCGGTCGTCCAACCGCATCGCTCTAGTGGAATCGGATGGATCAACGTGGTACGAAGGATTGTGGCGTGACGCACACCCTCGCGATCGCCAACCAAAAAGGAGGAGTAGGTAAGACGACGACGGCGATCAATCTCGCGGCGTCGTTGGTAGGCATCGGCAAGTCTGTATTACTTCTGGACTTGGATCCTCAAGGCAACGCGAGCAGCGGGAGTGGTACGCTTCGTAACGCGGATACGCTAAGCGCGTACCACTGGTTAGGAGAAGAGCGTGCGTTCGAACACGTTGTACAAACGAGACCGCCTGGAATGGACGTTGTTCCCAGTGACGAGAATCTAACCGCGATAGAGACAGATCTATTGACCTCGGAAGATCGCACGGTACGCTTGCGGAATCGCTTGGATGTTCGTGATCGTGCCTACGACTATACAATCATTGACTGTCCGCCTTCCTTGAACGTTCTTACCGTCAACGCGTTTGTTTGCGCTACCGGCGTGATTGTTCCGCTACAGTGTGAATACTTCCCGCTCGAAGGATTGACTTCATTGCTGAATACGGTGGAACGGATTCGGTCAGCGGGCAACCCAGGGCTTCACGTCGAAGGCCTTTTACGGACGATGTATGACCCGCGGTTGAGTTTGACGCAAGCCGTGTCTCGGCAGCTTTTTCAGCACTTTCCAGATATTGTCTATCGCACTGTGATTCCACGAAACGTACGGCTAGCGGAGGCGCCCAGTCATGGCGTGCCGGTGCTGCTTTACGAACCAAATTCAAAAGGCTCGACGGCGTATGCAGCGCTCGCGAATGAGATTATTCGCCGACATGCGAGAGCAACGGATGCGAGGTAACTAGAGTGCGAAAACCGCTTGGTAAAGGTCTTGACGCGCTGTTGGGAGAAGTGGCACATAGTCACTCATCGCAGTCGGGAGATGGCCTGACGGAAGTTCCAATCTCTCAGGTTAAACCTAATCCGAACCAGCCGCGCAAAGTAATTGACGAGAACTCGCTGACTACATTCGCGGAGTCCATCAAACAACAAGGCGTCATGCACCCTATTACCGTTCGACGTGTTGATGACGGGACCTATCAAATCATCATGGGTGAGCGGCGTTGGCACGCGGCTCGAATCGCAGGACTGTCGACCGTTCCAGTCCTTGAACGGCAAGCCACAGACAGCGAAGCTATGGTGCTAGCGTTGGTGGAAAACCTGCAACGCGAGGATCTAAACCCATACGACGCTGCAGTTGCGCTGCAAAGCTTGCAGGAGGAGCACGGCTTTTCTCAAGAGGAAGTGGCCAACGCCGTTGGTAAATCGCGGTCGACCATCAGCAACTCGATCAGACTACTAAATCTTCACAAATCAGTGCATGAGCTTCTCCGTAGCGGGGAGCTAGAAGAAGGATCCGCTCGTGCTTTGCTTGCGCTACCAGAGCAATCGCAACCGAAAGTTGCACAGAAAGTGGTGAAGAACCGTCTGAGCGTGAGGGAAACTGAGAAGCTGGTCCGTCGCCACAATAAATCAAACGTCACGAAACGAACCAACCCGGATACTCTGCGACTCGAACAAGAACTCTCAGATGCATTGGGAGCTGGCGTCAACATTACGCAACGAGGAAAGCGCGGCGGCTATCTGCGAATTCAGTATCGGAACCTCGAGCAGCTGCAGAACATTATTGATCGGATTAAGAGCCCGAAAACAAACTAAACTCCATGTGTTAGCGGCGTCGTAGAGATGCTAGGACCGAGTTCGTTGCATCGTGGCAACGTCAACGCGGAAGAGACTTTGAAGAACGGCCATTGAAAGGTAGTGCCTCTACTTATATTTTTGGAGAGGAGGCTATTGAATGAGTCGGCGAAGATCCTTGTTGCTCGACGGCGCTCAATGGTCAAACCGCGTTCGCAGGCTCAAAGAAGGTGACGCAAATGTGGACAGCGGTGGGTGAATCCCAGTATGGGTTGGATAAATGCACCATTGAGAAGCCCATCGGTTGCGTTGAGAATGCGAGGGGTTCCAGTATCGACGGTGCATGGCTTACTGGACGCCCAAACCGAGTAACAACTAACGTGATTGGGAGAATATCACGCACATGTTCAGTTGCAATACAAACGCCCACCAATTTCAATCAGTAGATCAACAGCATCCTCTATCATAAAAATGAAACCCCCGCCAGATGGCGGGGGCAGAGAATAGGCTCTAGTGGTTAATTGCAGTTTCGGATGTATATCCCGGCCAAATTCGCAGGGATAGTAAACGTATAGATGTCCTGACGTAGGAAGTTGCCTTCACAGTCATACACATTCTCAACTAGAGTCAGCGTAACTGACCCGTCCGAAAGTGTAAGGCATGCATGATAATCAACCTCCCGTCTTTCGGGACACTCGCCCGTTTCAGGTCCTCCAGGTGAAATGGAGTATTGAACTTCATTTGCTGAAGATCTATGTTCACCGAAAATTGCCTCGCCATTAGGAAGTACCAGTACAGGATAACGATACTCCCCGACTTCTAATAGATAGAGGTCTTTGAAGTTTGGCAATAGGAGAGGTCGCTGGCCAGCAACGTCCAAACGCTCTTTATAAATTGTTGGCTTAGAAAGTACCCGAATATCGTTATCGACGTTGATAACCATAGTCTGATACACACCCCTCACCGTCAAGATACAATTGCTTTCGCAATCAGGTCGAGCGTAATCGAATAGATCGACTTGTTCAAGAGAGGACACGCTGAGTCTTTCTTCAAGGAATCTCTCAGTGGTCTTGCGTTCTTCCGCGCATAACGCGAAAGTTGCAAGCAGTAGGACTGCCAGTGTCGTGAACTTAACCATAACGAACTCCTACTGTATGGTTAGCAATAATGTTAGTGGTATTTTGCGGATTTACAAAGAAACATGAGTAAATAAATCCCCATAATCCATTTAATATTGTGATAAAATATCAGTTTTTATTAGTCTGAAATTACAGAATGTGCTGTATCCAATCTAGCCTCAAAGTGCGTCGGAATCCATTTCGCGATTTTGTGTCATTGGATGCTCACATATTTGAAGTCGTATAAAAGTTCATCGCTCTCGTCAGAGTTCAAACCAAACAAGCTTATATACTCTGCGACTCCATGAAAATCTGTTGGACATGTAAAGCGCTGGTGTCTCCATACGTAACGAGGCAAGCGCAGCGGCGGCTATCTACGAATCCAGTATCGGAATCTCGAGCAGCTGCAGAGCATTATTGACCGGATAAAAAAATAGTAAACCCACTGCAATTTGCGTGTCCGACGAGTCATCGCGCTGAGACGTAAGTTTCACGGGACGTGGTAGCGTCGACGTGGAAGAATCACATAAAGAACCCACATTGATATAGAGAGTAAGTAGTGAGAATCATCGTAAATGGCCAACAGGCATTCGGCAGATCTGTCCTGGAAGGGCTTTTGGAAAGAGGCGAAGACGTTGTAGGCGTTTTTACAGCGCCTGATAGCGACAGCGGCGCACAAGATCCATTGAAGGAGTGTGCGGTTGAGAATGATCTGCCGGTATTTCAGCCAAAGTCGTTTCGGCGCGACTCGGTGAAAGACCAGGTGAGTGAATTGAAGCCAGACCTGTGCGTGATGGCATACGTCACATTGTTCGTGCCTGAAGTCGTGCTCAACGTGCCGACCCATGGCACCATTCAATATCACCCTTCGTTACTTCCCATGCATAAGGGACCGAGTTCCATCAATTGGCCAATCATTTTTGGTGAAAAGAAGACCGGATTGAGCATTTTTTGGCCAGACGATGGCCTTGATACCGGCCCAATCCTTTTGCAGAAGGAAGTTGCGATCGAGCCAGACGATACGCTAGGAAGCGTTTATTTCAATCACTTGTATCCATTGGGGGTCGACGCGATGATGGAATCGGTCGATCTCGTACGTGATGGCGATGCGCCGCGCATTGAACAGGATCCAGATGCCGGATCGTATGAAGGGTGGTGCCGTGAGGAGCAGGCGGAGATTGATTGGACAAAACCTGTCGATGAGGTGTACAACCTAATTCGAGGCTGCAACCCACAACCTGGCGCTTGGACGCACTTGAACGGGGAGCGGCTACAGATTTTCGATAGTCGTCGCGGTAGCGCAGACGAAGCGCAACCGGGCGAAATGGTCGGTGTTCACGACGACAGTCTTGAAGTCGCAGCTTCAGGCGGAAGCATCGAGATATTGCGTGTACGGCCCGCAGGAGGAGCGAAAGTCCACGTTCCTGGGTTCATAGAGGCTGCTGGAATCAAGAAAGGAGACGTGCTCGGAAATTAGTCTCGCCGCAGGACCAACCAACTCTCCTCGTGCTGCTCTAGAGGATCGCGCGGCGTCACATTAGGACTCGCCAGCAATCGAGATCGGCACTTCGTGACATCGGCGACATCGCGCTTCATAAGACTCGGAACCACCAACGTAAATGGTTGGTGCGTCAGCGGGAGCGGGTTTTCCGTCGATCAAACGTTGATTTCTCGTCGCGGGGTCGCCGCATTTCACGCAGATAGCGTTTAGTTTGTCGATTTCATCCGCGCGTGCTAGTAGCAACCCCATTGGACCGAATGGTTGACCACGAAAATCCATATCAGTCCCGACAAGAATGACGCGCTTCCCCGAATTCGCCAATGCATCGACGACTTCGCAGATGCCGTCATCGAGAAATTGAGCCTCATCGATCGCGACGACCTCACTCTCGTCATCAACTTTTTCTGCAATTTGTGCGGAGTTGGACACAGGCTCAGCATCAATTTGACGCCCATCGTGGGAGGAGATGCGAAATTGACCTCCATATCGGTCGTCGAGAATTGACTTGAACAGTTGAATTCGCCGACCGGCGATAAGCGCACGTCGCGCACGACGAAGGAGTTCCTCAGATTTTCCGCTGAACATGACGCCGGTAATGACCTCGATCCAACCGTGTCTCGCAGTTTGCATCGTCTTGGTTCTTCTGAGTCTTCAGGTGGAGAGCTTAGCCATGCGGATTGTCCGCATTGGTTTAATACTCGAAACAGAGAGTTAACCGCACCGCTGCCGAATTCAATCGGTGTATATGGCGCAGGAATATCTCCAAGGAGATTTAGTTTGAAATTTGGTCTGTTTTACGAATTACAGCTGCCGAAGCCGGCTGGCCAGCCCCAGTGGAATCCTGAGGATGAGCACAAGATATATCACGATATGCTGGATCAGGTCGAACTGGCTGATAGTTTAGGTTTCGATTACGTTTTTGAGGTCGAGCACCACTTCTTAGAGGAGTATTCGCATTCCTCCGCGCCAGAAATGATGATGGCGGCACTGTCACAGCGAACCAAGAACATTCGATTAGGGCACGGTATCGTGCTCATGCCGCCGGGTTACAACCATCCAGCACGAGTTGCTGAACGCATTTCTGCCCTCGACTTGCTGTCCGACGGGCGCGTCGAGTTTGGAACCGGTGAATCGGCGTCGACCATGGAGATGGGCGGCTTCGAAGTGGAACGTGAGCAGAAAAAAGCGATGTGGGAAGAATGCACACGCGAAGCTGCAAACATGATGGTGCAGACTCCCTATCAGGGATTCCAGGGGCAGTTTTTCTCGATGCCGCCGCGTAACGTTATTCCTAAGCCGCAACAGAATCCACACCCACCGTTGTGGGTTGCTGCGTCGCGACGGGAAACCACGATGCTCGCTGCTCGGTTCGGGATGGGAAGCCTCGGATTTGGGTTTGAAACCCCTGAAGAATTAGCGGAACGCACGAACGAGTACTACCGCATCATTCGAGAAGAGTGCTATCCGATCGGCCATGCGATAAATCCAGGTTTAGCAGTGCTTACGACCTTCATGATGGGCCAAACTGACCAGGAAGCACTGGAACGGAGTGCGAACGGACCCGCATTCTTTGCGCATTCTTTAGGGTATTACTACAACCCAATTACGGGCGGAAAACACCAACCAGGCGAAAAGAACCTCTACGACAGCTTTCTTGAGAGTAACAAGAAACAGAACACACTCTCCGCGAAGACTGGGTTCGTGAAGGAAGAAGACATCCGCAAAGACGAGCCGGAAGAAGAGGTCCAACGAGCGCTCTATCGGGCGGCTCGGACGGGTACCGCGGTAGGTACTGTAGATCGTGTACGTGAGATGTTACTGACATATGAGGAAAACAACCTCGATGTCATGATCTTCGTAGCACAGTGCGGGGATCGCAAGCATGAACACATCATGGAGTCGATCGAACTGTTCGGCAAGGAGATTCTTCCGGAATTCAAGGAACGTCACGAGACCCATCACAAACCGTGGCGCGAAGAACAGTTAGCGACGGTCGATTTTCCGATCAACTCGAGCATCTGACGATGGCACGGCCCGATCAAGTGCAGGACGAAGAACTGCGAGAGCTTTTTGTAGATGCTCAGGGATCGATGCGTACGGGTCAGGCAAACGACGCGGTTAAGACGGTCGTAAAAGCGTTGCATCGTTTGTTAGAACTCAAGCCAGAACTGACGACGGAGGAACTTGAACCACGGCCAGGTTGGAAGATGCCATTTTTGACGCGATGGCCACAACTTGGCGCGAATTTCGTAGAAGGTTCGCTGGCGAAACATGAGCCGGAGATCGAATTCGTAAAAGACAACTTCGCCCTGTCAGAAGCGATCACGTACTATGAATTCACGATCGAAACGGCGATTAAACGAGGCGTTTAGTAGGGTTTGAGTTAGCGTAGACTGACGAAAAAGGCGCTCGCGGCAAAGCGAAATTACACGACGCTCTCCAGCCTATAAAGTGATTAGCGACTGCTTTCGTGAGACGGTATCGACCCTAAAACACCGTCTCTATAATTGCGACGGCTTTTAGGGGGCGGGATGCCGCTCCAGCTTTGGAAGCCATCTCAATAAACATCGATTCGGCAACTTTTCGAACCGACCGCTCCACGTGTTAGCTTCTTCTTCCGGCGCCTCGCGCGACGATGGGCGACTAGTGCTTTTTGTGCTATGCCAATTAGGTGTTGTCGCCGTCATCCTTGCTTTATGCTCGTTGACGTTACCAGTGCAAGCGTCCTCTATCGCGATTGGCGCACTAGCCGCGGTAGTTCCGAATGCACTAATCACGCTAATCATGCGAAACGCGAATCCGGGTGTGCTTGTTATGTTCGCCATGCTTCGTTCATTCGTTGTCGCGTTTGCGCTAATTCTGGGTTTCTTAGTGCTCGAGCCTCTGGCGATGCCATATCTCATCGGCGCAGCTCTTGGCATTGGTGTGATCACATTCGTGCCTGTTGCACTTACGTTGCCTCGACCAGCACCCGCGCCAAAAAGTACGAGGGCATAGGACAGTAACGCATGGCAACGGGCGAAGTCACTTCTGCTGAGTACATCGAGCACCATCTCTCGAACCTTACGTACGGTCGGATGCCTGATGGCACGTGGCAGTTCGCCCACAATCCTGCGGAAGCAGCGGAAATGGGATTTTGGGCGATCCACGTTGACTCATTCGCCTGGTCGCTTGGCCTCGGTTTGGTATTTCTCCTGACGTTCGGAATCGTCGCGCGTCGCGCAACCTCTGGCGTTCCAGGCATGTTTCAGTGCGCGATTGAAATGATCGTTGAAATGATCGAAGAGATCGCCAGGGACATCTTCACATACAAGAATGACTACATCGCTCCTATGGCGGTAACGGTTTTTGTGTGGGTATTTCTCATGAACTTGATGGACCTGGTCCCGGTGGATTGGATTCCCCACCTCGCGACGTTACTGGGCATCCACTACATGCGGATCGTTCCAACAACAGACGTCAACGTCACGATGGGAATGGCGCTCTTCGTATTCGCCATGATCCTGTTCTTCAGTGTTTGGAAGAAAGGCGTTGGCGGATTCTTGGCAGAACTTTCGTTTCATCCGTTTCCAAAGTTCCTTGCGCCACTTAATTTCGTGCTCGAAGCCGTTACGCTACTAACTAAGCCGTTGTCCCTTGGTCTACGGTTGTTTGGCAACCTATACGCCGGCGAGCTCATATTCGTATTGATTTGTTTGCTGTTTAGTGGCGGTATCGTGCTAACGCTAAGTGGCGTGGTTCTGCAATGGGCGTGGGCTGCATTTCACGTTTTGATCATTACATTGCAAGCATTCATCTTTTCTATCTTGACCGTTGTTTATATGTCTCAGGCATACGACACAGGTGAGGATCACTGACATTAGTTTCCAGGTAGGAGAAATTACTCAATGGAATTGACGGACCTGATTTACGTAGCTGCAGGTTTGATGATGGGGCTTGGTGCCGTAGGTGGCGCCGTAGGCGTCGGCATCCTGGGTGGCAAGTTCTTGGAAGGCGCGGCGCGTCAACCGGAATTGCTAGGTTTTCTGCGCGTCCAATTCTTCATCGTACTTGGTCTCGTTGACGCGATCCCAATGATCTCTGTCGCGCTGGGCCTATTCGTGATGTTTGCGTTGTAAGACAACCGCGAGTACCGTCCGAAATTGACCGTAGTTAAACCATCGTAGGTCGACCATGAACATCAACATCACGATTCTCTGGAGTTCGATCGCGTTTTTCATCTTCACGTGGTCGTGTTGGTACTTTATCTGGCCACCGCTAGTGAATGCGATTCGAACCCGCCAGCAGACCATTGCTGACGGTATCGAAAACGCCGAAACAGCCGCGCGTGATTTGGCGCAAGCCGAACAACAAGCCGATGAAATCACCAAGAATGCTCGCCAGGAAGCACAGACCATTCTTGATCAGGCTCGAAGTCAAGCCTCATCGATGGTGGAGGCAGCGAAGTCCGAAGCCCGAGAGGAAGGCGAACGATTGAAAGCCGCGGGCGTCGCCGAAATCGAGCAGGAAGCGAACCGTATCCGTGAAGCGCTGCGTAGCGATGTCGCTGCACTTGCGGTCCAAGGCGCCGAGAAAATCCTGGAATCAGACATCGATGGCGACAAACATCGCGAGATGTTGGACAAACTCGCGGCGGAACTTTAAAGATGGCGGAACTCGCGACACTCGCCAGACCTTACGCCAATGCAGCGTACGACTTGGCGAAGCAGGGCGACCGTGTTGACGTTTGGTCGTCGGCCTTGGCACTGCTGGTCGAAGCAGGTAAAACGCCAGAAATAAAGGAACTAATCGGCTCACAGGTCGTCGCCCACGTACAGAAATCACATACGCTGAATGGGTTACTTGGTGAATCGAATGCGCCTGAAGAAGTCCGACGTTTTGTATCCGTACTCGCGGAGAACCATCGATTGGATCTATTAGAGGACATTGCGACACTGTTTGAAGCCCGCAAGGCCGAAGATAGCAAAATCCTGGATGTGACGATTACTTCGGCGGTACCGCTGTCTTCGGATCAGCAAGCGATGTTTGAGACCGCCTTACGCAAACGGTTTGACCGTGACGTTTCCGTGACCACCGAACTCGATCCTAGTTTGATGGGTGGCGCGTATATTCGGGCAGGCGACGCTGTGGTGGATGGTTCCGTCCGCGGTAAATTGGCAAAAATGCAGGAGGCGCTTACTCGCGCCTAAATACGAGCGAAATACATGAACACACTCAATCCCTCAGAAATTAGCGATCTGATCAAGGATCGCATCGCGAACTTGGACATCAGTTCGCAGCCTCAGAACCAGGGAACAATCGTTTCGGTTTCAGACGGAATCGTGCGTATCCATGGTTTGGCGGATGCGCAATATGGCGAAATGGTCGAGTTTCCGGGCGGTGTCTACGGCATGGCGATGAACCTCGAACGCGATTCGGTCGGTGCGGTCGTTCTCGGCGACTACAAGCATCTCTCAGAAGGCATGACGGCTCGATGCACGCAGCGTATTGTTGAAGTGCCGACGGGACCTGAGCTACTAGGCCGGGTCGTCGACGCACTCGGGAATCCGATTGACGGTAAAGGCCCCATTGCAGCAACGTCTTCCTCGCCAGTAGAAAAAGTCGCACCAGGTGTGATCGCGAGACAGAGCGTCGACCAACCGGTTCAAACCGGCGTGAAATGTATTGACTCGATGATCCCAATTGGTCGTGGTCAACGGGAGCTCATCATCGGCGACCGCCAGATCGGCAAAACAGCACTCGCAGTTGATACGGTAATTAATCAGAAAGGCACCGGGATCAAGTGTGTATACGTCGCGATCGGGCAAAAGATGTCGACCATCGCCAACATCGTACGTACGTTTGAAGAGCACGGTGGGATGGAGCACACGGTCGTCGTCGCCGCCGCCGCCGCAGATCCTGCCCCAATGCTCTATATCTCGCCTTACTCTGGCTGCGCGATAGGCGAGTACTTCCGTGACCGCGGCGAAGATGCGCTGATCATCTATGACGACTTGACCAAACAAGCGTGGGCTTACCGCCAGGTTTCGTTGCTTCTGCGACGACCTCCTGGGCGTGAGGCGTATCCCGGCGACATTTTCTATCTACATTCTCGACTGCTTGAACGAGCTGCCAAGGTAAACCCCGATTACGTCGAACAATTCACGAACGGCGAAGTTAAAGGACAATCCGGATCGCTAACGGCATTGCCGATCATCGAAACGCAAGCGGGCGACGTATCTGCGTTCGTGCCAACCAACGTCATTTCGATTACCGACGGACAGATCTTCTTAGAGACCGACCGTTTTAACGCTGGAATTCGTCCCGCGATGAGTCCTGGTATTTCGGTATCTCGAGTTGGTGGTGCGGCGCAAGTGCCATTTATGAAGAAGATCTCCGGCGGTATCAAGCTCGCATTGGCGCAGTATCGTGAACTAGCCGCCTTCTCGCAGTTTGCATCCGACCTCGATGAAGCGACGCGTACCCAGTTGGAGCACGGGCAAAGGGTCGAAGAACTGATGAAGCAACCGCAGTTTTCACCTATGACGGTGTCGGAAATGGGCGTCTCTCTATTTGCTGCGAACGAGGGATATCTCAACGGCGTACCCGTAAACCGAGTGTTGGATTTTGAGCGCGACCTACTTGACCATATGAATACGAACCATGGTGAGTGGATGCAGCAAATCACGGAGTCGGGCGAATACTCGGACGAAATTGAAGCCTTTTTGCGTGAAGCGCTTGAGGAATTCGTCAAGACCCATTCGTACGCGGACGAGTAACACGCAATGGCTGGCGGTCGTGAGATCGTAAAGAAGATCGGTAGCGTTCAGAACACGCAGAAGGTAACTAGCGCCATGCAGATGGTGGCGGCTAGCAAGATGCGTCGGACGCAAGACCGAATGGAAGAGGCACGGCCGTACGCACGTCGGATTCGAAGCGTGATCGGTCACTTGGCTAATGCGTCGGCTGAATATACCCATCGGTACATGGTGTCGCGAGAAGTCAAGAATATTGGCTACATCGTCATTTCGACGGATAAGGGTCAGTGCGGCGGACTGAATTCCAACATGTTCCGTGTCTTGATACAAGACGTGAGGTCGTGGGAGCAAAAAGGCGTACCAGCCAGTTTGGCGTTAGTCGGCAACAAGGCGGCGGGGTTTTTTCGCTCTGTGGGTGGCAACGTCGTTGCGGCGATTAATAACGTGGGTGAAAACCCAGAGGTCGAGAGCCTGATCGGCGGCATCCGCCGCATGCTTGATCTCTTTGAGGAGGAGAGCATCGACCGATTGGATCTGGTCTCGAATCAATTCGTCAACAGTATGACGCATCGGCCTCTAATCGAGCAGCTACTGCCATTAGACCCGGATCCGGAAGACACCTACAAGCACATGTGGGACTATCTGTATGAGCCCGATGCCGAAGAACTGATTGAAGGACTAGTACAGCGATTCCTGGAATCGCAGGTCTACGAAGCGGTAGTGGAAAACACGGCTTGTGAACAAGCCGCACGCATGATCGCGATGAAGAACGCGACAGATAACGCAGAAGAAATGATCGAGGAACTGACGTTGCTCTACAACAATGCACGTCAGGCGTCGATTACACAGGAGATCGCTGAAATCGTCGGCGGCGCGGCAGCGTTGGAATAACGACGGTTTGATCGAAACACGAGGAAAACATGAGTAACGGAACAATCGTTCAAGTTATTGGCGCGGTGATTGACGTCGAATTCGAGCGCGAAGAAGTGCCGAACGTTTTTGACGCGCTGAAGGTGGTCGAAACAGGTCTGACATTAGAGGTGCAGCAACAGCTGGGTGACGGGGTCGTGCGATCGATCGCACTTGGTTCGTCCGAAGGGCTCTCGCGAGGTCTAGAGGTCGTCAACACGGAAGCGCCGATATCAATCCCAGTGGGAGAAGAGACACTTGGTCGCATCATGGACGTTCTTGGCAACTCCATAGATGAAAAAGGGCCAATCAACGCGCGGGAGACGAAACCGATACACCGCGAACCGCCGACGTATGAAGATCAGAAGGGCGGCAATGAGTTGCTCGAAACGGGCATCAAGGTTATTGACCTGATGTGTCCGTTCGCACGCGGTGGCAAAGTCGGCCTGTTTGGTGGCGCGGGTGTCGGCAAGACGGTCACGATGCTTGAACTCATACGAAATATCGCGATTGAGCACTCTGGATTGTCGGTCTTTGCAGGCGTAGGTGAACGTACACGTGAAGGCAACGACTTTTATTACGAAATGATGGAAGCTGGCGTCTTAGACAAGATTTCCCTCGTATTCGGGCAGATGAATGAACCGCCGGGGAACCGGTTGCGTGTAGCACTGTCTGGCTTGACACTCGCGGAGCAGTTCCGTGATGAAGGTCGCGACGTACTGCTGTTCGTCGACAACATTTATCGAT
Organism: Gammaproteobacteria bacterium; assembly: GCA_026707905.1. GTDB lineage: Bacteria > Pseudomonadota > Gammaproteobacteria > Pseudomonadales > Azotimanducaceae > Bin55. Next base: position 34,107 of record JAPOVY010000015.1, read on the forward strand.
ATACGTTGGCAGGTGTTGAAGTGTCCGCGCTGCTGGGTCGAATGCCTTCTGCGGTGGGGTATCAGCCGAACCTGGCGGAAGATATGGGCATTCTGCAGGAACGTATTACGACCACGAAAACAGGATCGATTACGTCCGTGCAAGCGATTTATGTACCCGCCGATGACTTGACCGACCCGTCACCAGCGACTACGTTTGCGCACTTGGATTCAACCGTAACGTTGAGTCGTGCGATTACGGACTTAGGGATTTATCCTGCAGTCGATCCGTTGGATTCGTCCTCACGTCAGCTCGACCCGAACGTTGTCGGTCAAGACCACTACGGCGTCGCGCGCGAAGCGCAGGAAGTCTTGCAACGTTATCAAGAACTCAAGGACATCATCGCTATTCTCGGTATGGACGAGCTTTCCGAAGAAGACAAGGCACTCGTCTATCGTGCGCGCAAAATGCAGCAGTTCTTCTCACAATCGATGTTCGTGGCCGAGCAGTTCACCGGTCAACCAGGTCAATACGTGACTCGCGAAGATACCGTTCGAAGTTTCCGAGCGATCTTGGATGGCGATGCGGATGACTTACCGGAACAAGCGTTCTACATGGTCGGAACTATCGAGGACGCGCGTGAAAAAGCAAAGACGTTAGTGGCTGAGGCCGCCTAAACATGGCGTCTACCATGCGTTGCGAGATTGTCAGCGCCGAAACGGAGATCTTCTCCGGCGAGGTGACGATGGTGATCGCGACAGGTACGCTGGGCGAACTTGGCATCATGCCAGGCCACACCCCGTTGTTAACAGGATTGAAGCCTGGGCCTGTTCGGCTGCAGATGGAAGATGGCGAAGAAGACGTTTTTTTTGCATCGGGCGGGTTTCTCGAAGTGCAACCAAATGTTGTCACGATCTTGGCGGACACAGCGGAGCATGCAGACAACATCGACGATGCGGCGGCAGCCGAAGCGATTGAAACGGCCGAACGTGCTATGTCTGAAGCCGCGGCCGATATGGACTATTCTCGTGCAACAGCTATGCTTGCCGACGCAACGGCGCGACAACGTACGATTGAAGAATTGAAGAAGCGGCGCCGATAAACGCACAAACGTTCCGTTCGAGGTAGAGAGGGAGAGATGTTCGAAGAGTTGCGGCAGTACAAGATTCGCGAAGGCAAGATGGATGCTTGGGTTGAATTCATGGAGACTGTGATCATTCCATTTCAGGTATCCAAAGGCATGGTAATCACGGGCAGCTATCGCGGCGAGGACGACGATACTCTCTACGTTTGGACCAGACGCTTCGATAGTGAAGCTGATCGCGAACGACTATACGGTGCGGTATACAACTCGGATACATGGCGAGACGAGATTGCGCCGACCGTCGGCGAGTTGATGGACGGTCCCCCAGTGTCGGTGCAGCGAATCGTTTCTACACCGAGATCGCCAGCGCAATAGATCAAACCCTCTGTTCTCGATCAGACGATCGAAATTGAGCTCAGGGAATACTGGTCTACCACTGCGCATCGACCAGGAAAACTACCTAGAGACGAAAGCGCTTAGTTATGGCCCACGGTAATGTAGCGCGATACATGACCGATTCGAAAGCTGATTTCTCGGTAAATCGAAGTTAGAAGACGTCATTGACGAAGCTGGTTTGCAACGGGGTCGTCCGTAGAAGTCTTTCGAACGCGTGGGTTTGAGATGAAACGGGTCATCGCACTATTAAAAGATCGTGCGATACGGTCCTGGGCGCTCTATGACTGGGCGAATTCCGTCTTCGCGACGACTGTGCTGGCAGGATTCTTCCCAGTATTCTTTAAACAATACTGGAGCACCGAAGCCGATGCAGTAACCAGCACGGCGCAACTCGGTTTCACGAATTCAATTGCTTCGGCTCTATTTCTAGTCGCAGCACCGGTCCTTGGCGCGATCGCTGATGGCGGCGCAACCCGCAAGAAATATCTGGGCGCGTTCACTTTGCTAGGTGTCGCCGCGACGATCGGGCTCTACTTTGTGGATCAAGGCGCGTGGCTTACTGCCGCGTGGGTGTTTACGTTAGCGACGGCAGGATTCTGGGGGAGCATCATCTTCTACGATGCGCTGATCAGGTCGGTAAGCCCCATAGAGCGTCTGGATGAGGTCTCTTCGCTTGGTTATGCGCTCGGTTATTTAGGCGGAGGCGTCCTTTTCGCCGTTAACGTCTTCATGACGCTTTCACCCCACACTTTCGGACTTGCAGATGCGTCTGAAGCGATAAGAGTGTCGTTCCTCACCGTAGCAATATGGTGGGTCGTTTTTTCAATTCCACTCTTCCGATTCGTCCGCGAACCGCCTCAAGCTGGAACCGGCAAATCCGCCGTACTCAACGGGTTGAGAGCTCTATACAACACGGTCAAGGAATTTCGCGCGTATAAGGGTGTTGCGATTTTCTTGTTGGCGTATTTCTTCTATATCGACGGTGTTCACACAATCATTCGAATGGCTGTCGACTATGGGATGGCGCTTGGATTTCCTGCCGAGAGCCTGATCGTTGCTCTGTTGATCACGCAATTCGTCGGCTTCCCTGCCGCGGTGATATTTGGGATGGCGGCGGCTCGCTTCGGACCCAAACCAACGCTGTATTTCGGAGTAGCGCTATATGCAGGCGTGACCATTTATGCGTTTTTCATGTCCAATGTCGTCGAGTTCTATGTGCTCGCTGCGGTGGTAGGCTTGATTCAGGGCGGTGTCCAAGCCGTGTCGCGTTCTCTTTACGCTCGCTTCGTGCCGACCAACCAGAGCGGGGAGTTCTTCGGTTTCTTCAATATGGTGAGTCGCTTCGCGGCAATATTGGGTCCGTCGCTAGTTGCGATCACAGGATTGTTGACTGGCAGTTCACGATTAGGCTTGCTTTCGATTATCGTGTTGTTCATAGTCGGTCTAGTGCTTTTAAGTTTCGTACGCGAACCTGAGAAAGGCGACTTGGCATCGAAACAGCTCACAGGATGATAGGTGAAGCCTTTTTAAAATGCCGTTCGCAACGACCGCTACCACTGAATCCGAAGAGCAACGTGCGCGCATCGCAAAAAGCAACGGCTAATACGGAGACGATCGCGTTCTATGAGTCGGAGTCGGCACGCGCGATGACACTTTTGCCCGAGCAGGTTCAACGATTCAATCGTGATGGATTCATACGACCTCTTGATGCCCTGTCTGATGAAGAGATCGGACATGCGCGATCTTATTTTGAGTCGCTCTTAGATCGCATGCAAGCCATGCGAGACGGTCGAAACTCTTACGCTCTCGATGGTTACCACTTGCGCTGTCGGGGCATATGGGAAATGGCGCGACATCCAAGGATTTTGGACTATGTCGAAGACCTTCTAGGTCCAGATTTCGTATGCTGGTCGACGCATTACTTCTGCAAGTTAGGTCGTGACCCAAAACGCGTACCGTGGCACCAGGATGCAACATATTGGCCAGTACGACCCACCATGACGGTAACGGTGTGGCTTGCCATTGATGACGTGGATGAGACAAACTCTCCGCTGCGATTCATGCCAGGAAGCCATCGGCGAGGCGCAATCGAATATATAAGAGCAGAAGGTCAAACCGTCCTCTCGCAGGAGGTCGAAGACGTAGAACGATTCGGGGAACCGGTTGTTAATGTATTGAAAGCCGGACAGATCTCAATCCATACCAGCACGCTGCTGCACGGTTCGGAACCGAATTCGTCGAATCGACGCCGCTGTGGACTCGCGCTTCGGTATATTCCGTCGAGTTGCGGCTCAGTCGCAGGCGCGGAACGGGTGCTCAACCTTGGAATTCCTTGTCGCGGCGAGCTAGGGCGATGGCGTCGCAATGAACCACCCATTGGCGATGACCTAACACCGCTTCATCGACACTATCGCGACTGATGCTTGTACGCTAGTCGCACGTTTTAGGTGGTAGGATTAAGCATGGAGAAAATAGACAAGCTAGTCTCAACAGGAGCTGCCAAATGACATTGGCGATAACCCCAATTGATGCCACTCTCGGCGCGGTTGTTACGGGCGTTGATCTTGCGAAGCTCGATGATAAGACGTGGGCGCGGATCTATGACGCGTTCTTGGCATACGGGTTGTTGGTATTTCCGGGGCAGGACAATCTTGATGACGAGTCCCAAGGCGCTTTCGCGTTGCGCTTCGGCGAAATCGAGAAGTTAAACCCGAAACAATACAGTACAACTGCTCGTTTCAGTAATCAGAAAGCTGACGGCACGTTAGCAAAGGTCGATGATTACCAATATCGCATGCTGAAAGGCAATGAAGGCTGGCATACGGACAGTACCTACATGCCATTAGCATCTAAAGCTGCCATGTTGATGGCTCTGGTCGTGACTCCTGAGGGCGGAGAAACTGGATTCGCGGACATGCGAGCAGCGTACGACGCGTTAGATGACGCAATGAAGGAAAAGCTAGAAGGCTTGTCAGCGTACCACTCGTTGTACTACTCTCAATCTAGACTCGGATACACGTTTAAAACTGACAATATGTACGGTTTTCATGACAAGGGCGCGCCGCTTCGTCCTTGCATCAAGACGCATCCAGAAACAGGTCGTAAATCGCTCTATACTGGACGACATGCTTACGGCGTTACCGGAATGAACCCAGAGGAATCGGAAGCGTTTTTGGACAAGCTGATGGAGGATGCATGCCAACCGCCGCGAGTCTACGAACACAAGTGGCAAGTGAACGACATCGTGGTTTGGGACAATCGCTGCGTCATGCATCGAGCGAGACCATACGATCCGAGCTACACTCGGGTTCTTAGAGCGTCGCGGATTGCTGGCGAACCAGAGTCGGAACTTGCACCGACATTTGCCGATCCTAGGGCGGAAGGCTTCTTTCCTTCGTCCAGCAACATCTCAAGGCTCTTTGAGGAACAGGCAGCGGCTGAAAGTGTCTAACGTTCGACAGAAGGTGTTTTAACCGTCTGACACACAGCCAGTTCAAACACCTTTCCTTTGAATTAAAAAGGGAGTCTGGCACGTGGAACAAAACGCATTTGTCCAGTCGGTCAGGAAATCTGCGCCGCGTTTAGCGATCTACTTCGCCATCTGCATAGCTGCGGCTTCGAATATCTTTGGTCAAGAAGCTAAGCTGCTTAACGTTCAACCAGCCATCATCAAAGACGGCGACATCAGACTTTACGGTGTTATCCGTGAGTTGCCGGACTACCCGCTTTTCGACGGAACAGTGTTGGCTATTCAGGTCACCGCGTCTGAGTCAGAACGTACGACCCATTCCCGTCGCGATGCGCAAGGTGCGCCGTGCGCTGTCTGTACAACGATGCACTACTTCCTTGTCAATAAAGAGAACGAACGGAACCCTGAGGTTCTCTACCGAATGGCGCCTGGTCCAGTTACGTATATCCACATTGACAAGAAGGAATATATGCTCGGTAAGGTTGATTTAGGTTGGGTTGACGAGAAACCTCAACTCCGGAAAGTGACGCTGCTGCAGACGGGTTTCGCGCCACCGTTGTTCAAGCGCCGCATTAACATTCGTTTTGAGAATCCAGTTGAATTTGTTTCCGAGGCCGAGAAAATCGCTGATATGGCGATGAGAGACGCGTTTATCTACACGCGACCTACTACATTGCGTAAGGTCTTTCCGCCAGAAGATATTCCGGAGGTCGCTTCAGGTTTGGAGTGAAGTCCGCAGTCTGAAGTCACAGACACATTCGGCTTACAGAAAAATGAACTTCACGGCGAAGGCCGCGGCGATGACGCCCATCGCGGGGTGAATGGATTTGATTTGACCGGCGCAGGTCTCGATAAGTACGTAAGTAATAAAACCAATCCCAATACCAGTCGCGATCGATCCTGAAAAGGGAATCGCAAATGCCGTGATTACGGCAGGCATCGCCTCCGTTAAATGGCGCCACTCGATCTCACCGAGTGATTTTGCCATTGTGCAACCCACAAACAGAATCGCCGGTGCTGTCGCGTAAACCGGGATCGACGTAGCAATGGGTGCAAAGAGCATCGCGAGGAGGAACAACGCGCCAACTGTGACTGCGGTTAAGCCGGTTCGTCCGCCAACGCGAATACCCGCCGCACTTTCGATATAGCTTGTGGTAGTGGAGGTTCCGACGAGAGAGCCGAAGATCGTTGCGCTACTGTCGGCGAGTAAAGCATGTCGCAGATTTTTAATACGGCCTCGGTCGTCTAGCATGTTTGCTTGGTGAAGCACCGCGACAAGCGTCCCGCTGGTATCAAACAAGTCGACGAGTAAAAGTGCGAACACGATGACGACTAGACCGATTGAGAGCGCACCGCCGATGTCGAGTTGTAAGAACGTTGGACTGATAGACGGTATGCCGCTGACAATAGCGTCGGGCGCAGGCGCGAAACCCACCAACCAGCAAACGATCGCAATTGCGAGAATGACCAACGCCAACGAACCCGGTATCTTCTTATCGTCAAGAACTACCATGGCGACGAAGCCAACTAACACAAGAACCGTGGACCATTGCGTGAAATTGCCGAGTGAGCTGACGTCCAACGGGTTGTCTACCATGATGTTCGCGCTCCTCAGAGCGACGAGAATCAGAAAGACGCCAATACCCGCGGCAATTGCCATTTTTTGCGACTTCGGGATGCTATTGATGATCATCTCGCGTATCGGCAAGATCGACAAGATCAAGAACAAAACACCTGAGCAGAACACAGCACCCAAGGCAACCTGCCAAGTAAGTCCCATCGTGAGGACTAGTGTGGCTGCGAAATAGGCATTCAAACCCATTCCAGGCGCCAGTGCGATCGGATAGTTTGCGTACAGTCCCATAACTAGGCATCCAAAGGCTGCTGCCAAGCACGTCGCCACAAATACAGCGTTGTGATTCATGCCTGCTTCAACAAGGATGGTGGGATTGACGAATACGATGTAGACGAGAGTTAGGAACGTCGTCACGCCGGCGAGTAACTCCGTTTTGATGTTTGTTCCGTGGCTCTCTAACTCAAAGAACCGATCTAGTTGCTCTAGCATGGGAATTCATCGTCCGACATTTGTGCGCGGTGCGAAGTCATTGTAAAAGCGCCTTGTAAATTGAATGTTCAGCTCGTTAACTTCGCCTAAACTATTCGAAGCGAACTTAGTCAAACTACTCGGACTCGCTTCGACGTCGATCGTGCAGCTGAATATCAACGCAATTACGTCTGCCGGCCGGACCACGGAGGAAGAGGCATTACGTGCATTGCGCAGTACGCTGACGCTGAGCGACAAAGACAGGAAGTTAATCGTCAGCGACGCTCGGCAACTCGTGGAGGAATGTCGCAAGCATTCGCATGAAAGGTCGTTTTTAGATCAATTCTTAGCTGAATACGGTCTTTCTAGTTCTGCGGGCGTGGCGCTCATGTGCATTAGTGAAGCGCTTCTTCGCATTCCGGATGAGAGAACTGCGGATGCCTTACTCGCCGAACGTCTCGGTACCGCGGATTGGGCTGAGCATCTCGGACAATCAGATTCTCTGTTCCTAAACGCATCTACGTGGGCGCTGTTACTGACTGGAAAAGTGATGTCGCTGCAACCCGCGATCACGCAGAATGTAACAGATTGGTTGGCGTCCCTCGTCGCAAATGTCGGTGAGACGGCGATTCGTGCCGCAATGGCTCATGCCGTGCGAATCCTTGGCAACGAGTTCGTGTTTGGACCGACGATAGAAAACGCGCTCAATCGAGCCCAGCGGTTAGGCACCGCGTGTTCTTTTGACATGCTGGGCGAAGGCGCAAGGACGACGCGTGCGGCAGATGAATATTTCGATGCGTACGTTATTGCGCTGAAGGCTATCGCCGAAGCGAACAAAGACGCGTCAATTCCATCAGGCATGTCGGTGAAGTTGTCCGCGCTACATCCGCGATATGAACCGTTGCAGCGAAAACGTGTGGTGCGGGAATTGGGTGCGCGCATGCACGAGCTCGTAGCTCTCGCGGCAGACTTAGACGTTCAAGTTTCGATCGACGCGGAAGAGGCTAATCGATTGGAGCTCTCGCTTGAGATTTTTGAAGGCTTGGCGCGGTCGAGAGCACTTCGAGATTGGGACGGGCTTGGGTTTGTCGTACAGGCATACTCGAAGCGAGCGTACGCGGTTGTTGACTGGTTAGAAGACTTGGCGACACTAATGAATCGTAGGATTCCGGTTCGCTTGGTCAAAGGCGCGTATTGGGATGCGGAAATTAAGTCCGCACAGGTTGATGGCTTGCCCGGATATCCCGTGTTCACCCGCAAGGCGTCAACGGATTTCGCTTGGCTCGCCGCACTACGTCGTTTGTTTGCTTGCAAGCATTTGTACGCTCAAGTGGCAACACATAATGCTTACGCCATCGCCGCCGCGCTACGTTTGGCGAATGGGCGGCAGTTTGAGTTCCAGCGCCTACATGGGATGGGGGAACTGCTCTACGCACGCGCCCAAACATATTTCGACGATATGCCTCAAGTACGTGTGTACGCGCCGGTTGGTGAATTCAAGAACCTGCTGTCGTACCTAGTTCGTCGCTTATTGGAGAACGGCGCGAATGCGTCGTTTGTTAATCGGTTCCTGAATGATCAGTTACCCGTCGAGGAAGTCGTTCAAGATCCGATCGAAGTCGTCGAACACCGCCAATTCGAATCACACCCTCGAATTCCACTTCCACGCGACTTGTACGGCGAATCGCGTCAAAACTCGGTGGGGATCGACCTCGGAGATCGCCAACTGGTCGATGGCGTATTAGCTGTCGTCAATTCGGTGTCTGTAGGATCGTTACAAGCAAAAACGAGTACCAAGACGGCCATCGCCCGTTCATTTGAAAACGCGTCTCAAGCGTTCTCGGAGTGGTCTCGTGTACCGGCGACGGATCGACGGCAGATTCTTGAGCGATACGCCGCATTACTTGAGCGTCATCGTGCGCAATTAATCCGTTTGCTTCGTGACGAAGCCGGTAAAACACTAACGGATGCCATCGCGGAAATACGTGAAGCCGCTGACTTTTGTCGGTATTACGGCGCTGAATGTGAGCGTCGATTTACGCCGGACACCTTGAGAGGACCGACAGGCGAGATCAACATCTTGAGTTATAGGGGGCGAGGTGTTGTCGTGTGCATCGCGCCCTGGAACTTCCCTCTCGCGATATTTGTTGGTCAGGTCGCAGCCGCACTCGCCGCTGGAAATGCGGTGATCGCAAAACCAGCTGAGCAGACGCCATTGGTCGGCCGATACGCGATCGAGTTGTTCGAGGAGGCGGGGTTACCGAAAGACAGCCTTCAAATCGTCTACGGCGATGGAAAGATAGGAGCGCAACTTGTGGCGCATGACCAGTGCGCGGGGGTTGCATTCACGGGATCCTTCGCAGCCGCGAAAGCCATTCAAAGAACTTTAGCAGATCGAGACAGTCCCATCGTACCTTTGATCGCTGAAACGGGTGGCGTGAATGCGATGTTAGTTGACTCATCCGTCTTGCTTGAGCAAACGGTGGATGACATCATCTCTTCGGCTTTCCGATCCGCGGGACAGCGATGTTCCGCGCTAAGGTTGTTGTGTGTCCAGGATGACGTCGAAGACGCCTTGTTGGATATGTTGATCGACGCGACTCGTTTACTCGTAGTAGGTGATCCTCGCGACGAAGCGACGGACGTTGGTCCCATCATTGATGCGGATGCACTGAATCGGTTGAAAGCGTACATTGAGCGCGTTCATGAAAACTTCGTCTATCAGATTGAGCTTGAATCATCTTTTCGGTCAACGCACTGTCCGCCAACCGTTGTTAAAGTCGATTCGATCCAAGCCGTTCAAGAAGAGATATTCGGTCCAGTGCTTCACGTTTACTCCTATCCAACAGCGAAGTGGAAAGAGACGCTTGAAGCGGTAAGAGATTCGGGATTCGGTTTAACGTTTGGCGTACAAACGCGGGTCCAGAAAAGAGCGCAGATGGCGGCAGAAGTCGTCAGTGCGGGAAACTCATATATCAATCGCGACATGATCGGCGCGACGGTGGGAGTTCAACCGTTCGGTGGGCATGGCTTTTCAGGCACTGGACCAAAAGCCGGAGGTCCGAACTACCTGATGAGACTCGCGATGGAGTTTGTTGTCACAAACAACGTGGTCGCCACAGGCGGAAATGCAGAAATACTTCAATTAGATCCGTGAAATGCGTTGGCGACTTTGATCATTCAATGACACGCAATGCATGAGCGTCGAGAGTTTTGACGCGCTAAGGTGGAAACTCGTTCAAGGCCTGTCTGACTTGAGTTAATGTGTTTATTAATGATCAATCAAAAACTATCGAATACACGATGCGGCATTCAAGATCAGTCCTCAACTCTGAGGCAGCTCATTAATTAACTTGGAGAAATCACAATTCGCTTCGGGACGCTAATATGCAGGCACCCCACAAAACAGTTAGGTCCATCAACAAAGGCAGGAGCTTAAACAACGACGAAACTGCAAATTGCTCTCGCAAACTTATTTGCCGGGAGCTATGCTCAAAGAAGGCTGGAGCTAGCATACTGACGGTACTCCACTAGGACATACGTCATGAAAAAGTGCCGACGACGCTCAGTAGAGAACGGGATACAAGCTCCAGCGACAAGACAGGTGGGGAAAAGGACTTACTACGGCTTGAGGAAGCTCAACGAAGGCCGGAGTATTTACTCCGGCAAGTCGCCTTTGACTAATCGTAGACACGAATACTCTTTACTGCACAACGAAGATCGGAGCTTGAGCAACACCGACAACACAAGAGTTTACACTATAACATCAGGTTCAGCATTGCGTCCAGTGAAGATTGGAGGCCAAGCGTCACAGATTTGAACCACATCGTCGGATCTATAGCGATTGACTTAGTTATCAACGAAGGCCGGAGCTTAAACCCCGGCGACACCACGTGATACCAGCGTTGCCGGCGAAAGCTTTGCGAACGCTCAACGAAGGCCGGAGCTTAAACCCCGGCGACACGTGGATTGAGTGTCTTCACTTCACAGAGGGTGAGTGCGCTCAACGAAGGCCGGAGCTTAAACCCCGGCGACACACCGCTTCCCACATGGGCTTGTAGTGGTCGTTAAACGCTCAACGAAGGCCGGAGCTTAAACCCCGGCGACACCTCAAACCGAATTGAGGG
>JAPOVY010000120.1 GCA_026707905.1 Gammaproteobacteria bacterium
CGATGCTTGATACGGAAATCGTCGAAGTGCCAAACCCTAATCATCCATACGGTGTAAGAGGATGCGGCGAAACGCCGATTGTTGCGCCGCTGGCGGCAGTTGGGAATGCTGTAAGTCGAGCTTTAAGCCTGCGACTCACAGAACTACCGATGTCGCCACCCAAGGTGCTCGAGGCACTATCGAACGGCGCGTCCTAGAAAAAGAAACCTCTTGTCGAGAGCCGAGGCAACGAAAGTTGCCTCGGTTTTTTTATGAAAACGAATATTCGAAGTACATCCACTCCTACTAGCTGCGCTTGCTCATTCACGTACGCTTGCGTGTGATGGCAACTCGTAGAGGATTAATCGTGTATATTGCCCCCTGCAAGTCCGTGGGTTTAACGGGGGACGATACCCATGCAACCGATTTCAGCCGACTCTCACGTAGTCGAAGCGTCTGACGTATTCACCGGTTTACCTGAACGATTCGGCGACGACGCGCCGAGAATCATGTATGCAGGTACCGATAAAGATGCAATCATCATTCCATCGAAAGGCGCAGCCGGTGTGCGTCGACGAATCGGTATAGCGGGTCTTCGCGGACGTGACGGTGCTGAAGTCGAGCGACGTACAGGATACAAGCCGAACGTTGACGACATGTCGGACGGCGAGATCGTCAAGATCATGTCACATGGTTATGACGGTATCCGTGAAGGCATAAAGAACGGTGCTGAGCGTCATGTCGACCAAGACATCGACGGAATAGCGGCAGAATTCTTGTATCCTGGGTTTTTCGGGCTGTTCAGCTTCGAAAACCTCGAATTGCTTGTCGCTTGCCAAAAGAACTACAACGACTGGTTGCATGACTATTCATCTGCCGCAGGCGGTCGTCTATATGGTTTGGCCGCGATCCCGATACAGGATCCTGAAGCAGCGGTGGCTGAATTGAATCGTGTAGCAAAAATGGGTTTCAAAGGCGGTTGCATTCCGTGCACCTCGCCGCCAGAACATCCATATCACGATGACATGTACGATCCCGTTTGGGCCGCCGCAGAGGAAGCACGCTTCCCGCTCGCAATGCACGTTGGTACGAATGCGTACACCCCCAAGGAATTTCGACAAAACCGAGTGCTTCGCGATCCGGTAGGTGACTACGCACAATCGCAAATTTCAATACAACGCTCGCTCGTTGAGCTAATCGTTCACGGCGTTGCGACCAAGTTTCCGAACCTACAGTTCGTCGTCGCTGAATTCAATGGTGGCTGGATCGCGCACTGGCTCGATCGGATAGAGCAAGGCCTGCAAAGGGAATACAGCTTCCGAGGAAAGGGGGCGTATATGGGCGAGAAGCCACACGATATTTGGGCTCGTCAGTTTTGGGCGACGATCGAAGACGACCGACCAGCCATTCTCACCCGAGAGCTAATTGGTGTCGATAACTTGATGTGGGGCTCCGACTACCCACACGTGGATTCGACATGGCCATGCTCATTAAACGTGCTCGACGAAGTCTTTGCCGACATTCCATCGGAAGATCGAGACAAGATTACGCGTACGAATGTCGAACGACTCTATGGACTAACGAACTAGCTCATCGCGTAGAAGTTCGTAACACTGCATATGCAGTATCGGTTGTGGTGCCGAAAATCGCATGTTCTCGAGTCGATTGCGCGAACAGAGCTCGTCGTTGTTACAGACTGGGATGAACAAACGCATCCTAAGACGTCCATTACGATCAAGCCGAGATAGAACCTCGCTGACCGAGTGCGTTTCCGCTGAACGAAAGATAGAGTGAGAAACGTGGCGGATGACTGCTCGGTAGATTCGTTCTCAGTCTTTATTGCCAATCAAATCATTTGATATGAGGACTCTCTAGTCTGAATTGAAATTGGCTTTCATGCTCGTGCATGTCATACCGAAATTACTGAATGGCGGTACGAATAGCTAGTCTTAACGAAATATGTGAATCAGATATGCGAAATATCTCTATCGTACTTAGACCTTCACATATTGCTGTAGCTGCTCAATGAACCGCAAACGATCAGAACTGGTGAAATTGTCAATACGATGCAAGCCGACCGAGCGCTTGATCAGCTAATTAACGAACCGGATCGATGCGCGGTACTCCGTTCAGAGCTCTTAGCCCTCTCAGATTCGTCAACAACAAGTTGTGATAAAGCGCTAAAACGGCGGTGCGAAACAGGTACATTAGTCCGTGTCGGTAACGGCATCTACGGGATCGGTAACGCAAAGGTATTTCAAATCGTGCCTGAGGTTATGCCGAAACTGGGTTACGAGTTCGTCAAGGTCAGGAGAGTCGAAGGATACAGTCAAAAGTCGGGCGGTTCCATTTGGCGACTCGATAAGCCGTGTCGTCGTGTCATTCGAAAAAGAGGCGCTTGGGCAGTCTTTGAAGGTCCTGACGGCACAGTTACAAACGTGAAGGATCAAACGTGGTCGATGAATCAGCAACCAAATAGAGAACAGATCGAAGACCATTTCCACCGATTTGAACGCTGCCATTCCCCCGCTCGCGCAGAGAAGGACTTGATTGTTCAACAGTGTCTAGAGGCGTTTGAAACGTTTGACGATGATCGTGCGATTCTTGCGATTGAACGCGGGACGGCGCTCGCGTACTACCACCGACTGATTACAAGATTCTCTGAAGACTTGGACATTGGGGTCGTATTAACGGAGAAATATCTGAACTTAGAAAACGATTCGAAAGTTGCGATTGTCAAGGATATCGGGGCGCGATTCCAGCGTCACATCGCTTTAGAGCTACCTTATCTAAGTACTACAGATAAAGGGCGCATTCGCCGAGACGGCGTTATACAGACCATGATCTTTGACTACGCGCCACTTGAATCCGATAACGAAGTCGTCGCGGGTTTGAAGTTTGAACTCGTTTTCGTTCCGCTATTGCTGGATTTAGCTAACGACGTACATCGAAACGAAAGAAACGTACCTGCTATCGACCCGGTTGAAACCGCCTCAGGCAAGATGTATGCGTTGTGTTCGCGCTTGCCTTCAAGTGGTGATTCAAGCCCAGATATCGTACGTCATATTCACGATATCGCGGTGCTCTCGCCGCTTCTTACGCGACTAAGCAATCGGTTTTCTAATGCCTTCTATGCTCAAACGGTTGATCACCGAGCGTTGTCGGCTACTTTAATGGAAGCGCGAAAACCTGTTTGGGTACGACACTATCGGGACTACTTACGTCGCATGGGCATGTCGCAAATCGGTGATTTACCAGGAAGTCATCCAAATTGGAGAACTGTGTTGAATCGTTTTACCAATATTGTCGACATCCTCGCTTGATTCAGCTCCTTTATTCGGGGGTCGGTTCCTCTTCCGTATCCTCACCGAATATCAAGAGTCGGCCGTCCGGATCAAAAAACTCAATCTCTTTCTTTCGATAAAAACGCACGTAAAAGTCGCTTACTGAAATTCCTGCATTTTTCAAGTGTGAATGAATACCGACGACGTCCTCGCAATGAAAGTAATGGATAACGTCCGAATCTAAACTGCCATCCTCATTTTTCTCAGGTGCTTTCAAGTAGCTCGCACTCGTCAACATGATGCGATTCGTACCTCGAGTAAGCGAAGCCCATCCAGTAAGTCCGACATCGTCCATTCGATCGGCAACTTCAAAACCCAATAGGTCGCAGTAGAACTTGATAGAAGCCTGTACGTCCGTGCAAACAAGCATCGGGACGTGCTCACCAATGCGGAGTTTTTGCGCCTCTGACATCTCAGGATGAATGAGGCTAGTCTAAGCCGCGGTCGCTAACTGCGGTACCGGTTGGTTCTGAGTTTCGTATGGAAAAACATCATCGAAGCCGATCAGCTCGCGCATGGCTGCTGGATCGTCGCAATCGTCCCAAGGTTGATCGCGCATGGTGACTTTCATGTTTTCTTGTGGGAGAACCGCATGGTGACGATAGTAAGCAACCGCATTCAGTCGGAGACCTTTCGTTTTCTTGGGGAAAGCACCGTGCCATGTGGTTCCCGGCCAAATGATGACGGAACCAGGATTACATTCGGCCGCTACCGCTCGCGCTGCTGCGAAAGGATGGTTCGGATGAGCATTTGACTTGTGACTCTTAGGTACATATGCGAGCGCGCCGTCTTCCTTCGTATATGTCGTTAGTGCCCAAGTCGCGTTCGCGGTTAGTGCCGTATGACCCCACGGTAATGGATTTGCCCCTTGATCGCAATGTAAACCCAAGTGCTCACCGTAGCCAAAGTCACCTTGCCACTTAACGAACGAGTTTGTGCTACTGTAACGCCAGTTTCGTTTGCCTTCATGGGTTCTTCCGAACAGGTGACCGATCAGTGCATCCGTAACTGGATTCACAAATAAATCACGAAAACACCGATCGATCTGTAGCAGTTGCTGAATCAGCATCTGCGTCGGTTCAGGTGCATCCTTTGGGCGCAATGCACTTCTCGGTGCTGTCGGCCAGTGAAGCTCATCGGTAGGTCCGTCTTGGAGCGTGATTCCACAACCACCCGTGATTTCCGAGAATCGTTCTAACAGTGCCTCAGTACATCGATCGAAGATTGTCGAGTCCACGCCAGTGACTTCCGGTGGTACGATCGTGAGTCCGTTCGTATCAAGTTCAAGCGCGTATTTTTCAAGCGAAAGTTCTTTGATTAGGTCCGATTCAGCCATAACGGTTTTTAGACTATTGAAGAGAAAGTGCGCCAGCTCCGCACGCGTGAATCATACAAGCCAGATACCATCAATAAACTATGCGCCATGACCTATACCGTACCTAAAGAAGCCGTCCGTGACTACGAGAAAGACGGCTTCGCGATTCTCCCAAACGTCATTGACCCGGACATGCTCGAAATGCTTCAAATGGAGTGTGGATATTTCATTGGGTATACCGACGCATGGATGGAAAACAAAGATATCGAAGTAATGGGAATCACGCATAAAGGCAAGCGTTACTTCATCAGCAATCGCTATCGTAAGAGCACTGAAATGCATCGGTTCTTATTCGGCGAACTCATGCGTGAAATCACCACGAGTTTCCTAGGTCCAAACGCGTATTTGTTTGTCGAACAGTGGGTCGTAAAGGGCGCCGAACAAGGTATGAAGTTTGCGTGGCACCAGGATAGTGGCTACGTCAAATTCATCGATCCTGCCAACGTGCATAAACCTTATCTGACGTGCTGGTGCGCACTCGATGACATGTCGCCTGCAAACGGCACGATTTCCGTGCTACCTCATGACGTC
>JAPOVY010000109.1 GCA_026707905.1 Gammaproteobacteria bacterium
TATGCGGGTCGTATGAACGTAGGTTCCAGCCTCTACGAGAGTACGCAATCACGCATATGCCAAATCTGGTCGTTCATGATTTACCCGCGGGGCATGGAGTCAATATGGAAGCGGCCGATGTCTTCAATGAACACGTTAAAGCGTTTGTGCAAGAACACATGAAAGAGCCAGTCCATGGCTCTTAATGCAGCTCCTAGCGAGGCTCAACAGCCACACATCGTCGACGTCCTGATCGACGAACGCGCTGAACACCTTCGGAAGCACCGTTTTCTCTGGCCGCTTCTAAAGTCACTCTGCAAAGGGGTACTCGGATACAACCGAGCCTTAGAGATGGTTGATGCGACTCAGGGCTTGTCTGGACGTGAAATCATGGATTACATGTCCAGCCTACTACATCTTGAGGTTACCGTGAGTGGCGACGAGCACATACCGGCGACGGGACCGGCATTGGTTACACCTAACCATCCCGCTGGTATCGCGGATGGAATTGCTGTATTTGATGCTTTTAAACACATTCGCGACGACATGTGTTTCGTTGCGAACAGGGACGCAATTCGCGCTAGTGCTGGTTTAGCGGACATCATCATTCCAGTTGAGTGGCGTGTGCAAGAGCGAAACGCCCAAAAGACGCGTGAAACAGTCCGTGCGATTAACCAGGCTTTCAAAGAGGAACGGTTGGTGGTGATTTTCCCTTCAGGTCGACTAGCAGAACCGACGTTTCGTGGTCTAAAAGAGCGTCCGTGGCAGACTACTGCGCTGAGTTTCGCTCGTAGAAATGAAGTGCCAGTTATTCCAATGAACATCAAGGGAGAGAACACGGTTTTCTACTACATTACGTGGTACATAAACAACGAATTGAAAGATATGACGCTGTTCCGCGAAATCGTAAAAAAGGAAGGAAGACCGTACAGAATAACGGTTGGTGAACCGTTCCATTTGGCTCAAAAAGTTGATATCGGAGAAATGACCGAACGAGTGCGAGAGTTTGTTTTAACCGACCTTAAGAAGGGTCAGACGAGGTTTAACGCTTAGACGTTCAATCTGAAACGTCGTAGACCTCGACTGTCTTCCATTCGCGCTCACGACAGCCAGCCAAAATCTGGAGATTCGACTTGGCGGGAATGGGTAGCGTATGCATACCTGATGCGGTCTCATACGTCACCTCAATATCGGAGAGGCTGACATATCGACCATCATGCGAGAGGATTTCCGGTTCGCATACCTGTGCATCTGGCGGTAAGGTGGAATTTCCCCGTAAGAAACGGGTTGGGACACTACCTGACTCGATTTCAGCGAAGAATTCGTCGACTTCGTCAACGCGAACGCGACCGTAGCTACGAGCTGTTGGGAGCGTTAGAACGTTCGGCGCAAACCGATGACCTCCGAGATGGGTGGTCTGCCAAGCGCGACCCTCGGAGAGTACGTCGAGGCGTTGCCACGTCGGCAATCCTTCCCGTGAACAACAGATGTCGCGACGCGCATGGGTACATACGAAATAGAGTAGCTCGTCGCACTTAGGTATCCGATAGTCGAGCGGGTCAATTTCCGCCAGCTCGTCATAGTCGTCTATTTCTTGACGACGTAGTTCCCCGTCTCGATAAGTCATTACGGTAAGTGGATCGGACGGTCGCCGTCGATGCCGAATGAACTGGGCGCGCGGCATCAACCCATCGGTTTCCCCACGTACGATCGCATCATCAATCCATTGGTTAGCTACGTCTGGCAGTGTGTTAGTCTCAAGGTTTTTAGGCTCCCAAACGTCGCGTACTTCTAAGAGAATCCACAAGCCAACTTGTGGTGCACTACCGATCATTGGTTCGTTTAACGCAGTCGACACTTCGGCACAAGATGAGGTATCTGTCTGGGCTGTGTTTTCTGCCAAGTTAAACGAGCTACATTGAGATTCAGATATAGGATTCTAGGAATCCCGATTCGGTTTAGTTTCTAACTCGGCAAACGAATAAACGATTGAGTCTACGCGGGGGACGACTAGCACTTTGACAATGCGGAGCTTGGGTACCCTTCTGGCTGTTAGAATCCGATGAATTTAGAGGCTAGATTGGGTGATGTGACGAATTCCGACAACAAGATCATCCTACCGGAATCGCAACTTCCTCAACACTGGTACAACATCGTAGCGGAATTGCCATTCGATGTTCCTAAACCACTTCATCCGATTGAGGATCGAGCGGTAGAAATCAATGACTTCGACTGGTTGTGGCCTCGCGAGTGTCTACGAATTGAGCTTCAGGAAGAGGAATACGGTACCGATGCGTGGATCGCGATCCCTGAGTTCATCTCGGACGTGTATCGACGGTATAGACCGTCGCCGTTGGTACGCGCCCGTTCACTAGAGAAGCATTTAGGAACTCCTGCCGAGATCTACTTCAAGCGCGAGGACTTAAATCCTGCCGGAAGTCACAAGTTCAACACCGCTTTAGTTCAGGCGTATTACGCGACACAAGAAGAGGATTCGCAGATTCACTGTATGGTCACCGATACCGGAGCCGGTCAGTGGGGTGCTGCATTAGCGATGGCATGCGAGACGCTCGGACTTGCCTGCAGCGTGTTCATGATCCGCAAGAGCTACGACGAGAAGCCGTACCGTCGATACATGATGCGTATGGCAGGCGCCGACGTGTATTCGTCGCCAAGCGAACTGACAGCGACTGGTAGGCAGGTGCTAAGAGATGACCCAGATAACTCAGGCAGTCTCGGTATCGGCATGAGTGAAGCAATCGAATTCGTCAAGGAGAGTCCCGGGAGACGGCTCGCGTTGGGTTGCATGTCCTACTACGCTGTGCTCCATCAGTCCATCATCGGATTAGAGACGAAGCTCCAGCTCGAACAAATTGATCGTTCGCCCGATTTGATGGTCGGCTGTGTTGGTGGCGGTAGCAACTTCACAGGGTTCATTGCACCGTTCGTACGTGACAAGATCGAAGGAAGCCCGATCGAGTTTCGCGCCATTGAACCGGAGTCGATACCCACGCTAAGCGAAGGCGAGTACCGGTACGACTGGGCAGACTTCTCCGAATTGACGCCGCGCATTCTGATGTACACGCTCGGACATCGGTTTGTACCACCTCCGGTTCACTCTGGCGGTTTGCGTTATCACGGCAAGACACCGGTACTTTCTGCGCTGGTCAAGAACGAAGTAGTAGGTACGAGAACATTCAGCCAGCGTGAAGTGTTTGATGCCGGACGTTTGTTTTTGAAGACCGAAGGTGTGCTTGCCGCTCCGGAAAGTGCCCACGCAGTACGAGGTGCGATCGACGCAGCAAGAGACGCTTCGAAAACTGGGCAAAATCAGGTCATTGTCTTGTGTCTGTCGGGTCACGGTTATTTGGATCTGAAAGGCTTTTCGGATGTACTAGATCTTGACACACCGAATTAGTACGCCGTCACGACTGCACTTCACACTGATCGATATGAACGGTGAAATTGGCCGGATTGACGGCAGTCTTGGTCTATCGCTTGAGCACCCTGGCGTGACGCTCGAATTCGGTGCGCACAAGCGAACCATGGTTCGAGGGGGTACTCCTTCCGAACGTGAACTGATCGCGACCGAGATTGTCGTTGCTAGCGAGATACTCGACGTCGCGCCAGGTATTGAGATTTCGATCCGTCAGATGATCCCCCCTCATCAAGGATTAGGATCCGGGACCCAGATCAGACTCGCAGTTCTAAGTGCTCTGAATCATCGATTTGAGCTGAACCATTCCCCATCAGAAATAGGCGAGATGTCAACTCGAGGAGGCACATCCGGAATCGGAATAAACGCTTTTCGGTGTGGGGGTCTTCTACTCGACGGCGGTCATTCAGTGAGTGAGCAGAAAAATGCGTTTGCGCCATCGCGCTTCGCGACAGAGGTAGGTCAACCACCTCTACTCATGCGCAGCGACTTCCCGACGACTTGGGGAATTACGCTCTTCATTCCGAGTACTCACCACGGCTTGTCTGGACAAGACGAGCTAGACTTTATGCTCGCGAACACGCCGCTGCCACTGACGGAGGTTCAGTCCGCGTCTCATATCATCCTAATGCGCCTTTTACCGGCTTTGCGGGAAGGTGATCTTGAGACCTTTGGATCTTGCGTTAGTGCCTTACAGGACGTGGGCTGGAAGCGACGACATTGGCTTCGTGCGGACAACGAACCGCTTCAGTCGGTGAGGCGTGCGTTCGAGTCTACCGCCGAACTCCAAGGCTGTGGGTTGTCCTCCACTGGCGCAACAATCTTCGGTTTCTACGATGCGACGAAAGTTACCGCTAACTATATGGCTAAGAATCTGCAAAACGAACTCCTCGAAAGGGACGCGATTCCAGGTCAAGTAGTGTGTACACGTGCCAACAATTGCGGCATGCGTATGGAATCGTTGACTTGAATGACTGAGCACGTGTTTTGCGTGTTTAATGGACAGCTAACCTCAACGAACAGAAGGAGACACTATGGCCGCATACGTGATCGTCAATGATGAAATTCAGGATCAAAGCACGTTTTCGGAATTCAGAGAGAGAATTGGCGCAACGGTCGATGCTCACGGCGGTCGATATCTGGTGCGCGGTGGCAACGTCGAGGTAGTCGAAGGTACTTGGTCCGCAGATCGAGTTGTCGTCGTCGAGTTTGACGATGTCGGAGCAGCGCAGGGGTGGCTCAATTCGCCGGAATATAACGAGCTCAAGGAACTACGACAGCGTTCGGCTAGTGCGAATGTGATCGTTGTCGAGGGAGTTTGACTTGATTAGGAGTCGCTTCCGTGCGACTCAATAGACCACCTCACTCGTGATGAGCTGAATTCGCGTCAACGGGTTCTGAGGATGGTGATAAGGTCCAGAAGAGGTCGGTGCTGTTCAGGTCTATGGATCTGAATATGTCTGGCGTTCCGTTGCGCCGAACGACATAGGATGTCAACAGTAAGAAATATTGAAACTGCTCAAGTGGAGGCGCAGCACTGCATATGTGTGCAGAGAACACTACCTCCGTCGGCGCAGGCAAGTCACCAAAAACAATTCGTACTTGACTGAATGGTCAAAACTTAACAGAATTGAAGTGAGGTATGCGTCGCATGTAGTGACGCTTCTAG
>JAPOVY010000051.1 GCA_026707905.1 Gammaproteobacteria bacterium
CATCACCATTGTGGGGCGTCCCATTTGCAATCAAAGACAACATCGATTTAGCAGAGATTCCGACAACAGCGGGTTGCCCTGACTTTGCGTATGTGCCGGAGCAATCTGCTTTTGTTGTATCGCGACTTATCGAAGCAGGCGCAATACCTATTGGTAAAACAAACCTAGACCAATTCGCAACCGGTTTAACTGGTACTCGATCCCCGTACGGCGCAGTACCCAATGCGATCGACCCAACGTACATTGCAGGCGGTAGCAGTAGCGGCTCAGCTGTTGCGGTAAAAAACGGGTCAGTACCGTTCGCTCTTGGAACGGATACTGCGGGATCAGGAAGGATTCCCGCGGCTTTTAACGAGTTGATTGGATTTAAGCCATCGCGAGGCTGGTGGTCGACGAGAGGTGTAGTACCCGCATGTCGAAGTCTTGACTGCGTGTCGGTGTTTACAAATACAGTCGCAGATGCAAGTGTTGTCGCTGACGTCGCAGGTAGCTTCGATAGAGAGGAATCATTCGCACGCTCTATCGAGCAAGCTTCGTTCGGTCGTTCAAGTCCGCAGATAGGTTATCTGAATCCGATCAAATTACCTTGGGGTGAAGATTCAGAGTGTGCGAATTCCTATCGTGCCTGCACCGACAATCTTCTTAATTCTTCGCTTTCTATTGATCCAGAACCCTTTCTGATTGCCGGACGTCTTTTGTACGAGGGTCCGTGGTTATCTGAACGTGTTGTCGCAGTTGGAGATTTCATCAAGAACCACCGAGCTTTCATTCACCCTGTCACTTTATCAGTCATTGAGTCCGCACCGAAGCTGTCGGCTGTGGAGTGTTTTCAGGCACAGTATCAACTTGCGGAATTGCGACGGAAGATTGAATTGATATTCGAGGAAATCGATGTTCTCGTTATGCCTACCGTACCGAAACACTATACGTTGTCGGAAGTAGAGAAAGAACCTCTCGCGACGAATTCTCATCTTGGTACATTCAGTCATTGTGTCAATCTACTTGATCTTTGCGCTGTCGCGATCCCCATTAGTGCGACGTCAATGGGATTGCCATTTGGTGTCACGATGGTGAGTAAGGTTGGATTTGACACGGCTTTACTGCAGGTTGCCGCTACCATGCTCGGCGAGGAAACGAGAACGTCTTCCGCCACTCTGAGCGAAGAGATGTGTCTCGCCGTATGCGGCGCACATATGTCCGGGCAACCTCTAAATCATGAGCTCAAACGGCGTGGTGGGAGGAGAATACGGGTTACACGAACAAGCCCTCGATACAGACTCTATGCCTTACCGGACGGTATCCGTCCAGCGTTGGTACGCTGCGAGTCTGGGGGTGCGACGATTGAGCTTGAGGTCTGGACGCTACCTAAAACGAAGCTAGGAGGACTTATTGCGTCGGTCAACAGTCCGCTTGCAATTGGGTCGGTCGAACTTGAAAACGGTGATTGGGTGAAAGGATTCGTTGGCGATTGCACCGCGACGGACGAGGCGGTGGACATTACGTATTACGGTGGTTGGCGAAATTTCCAGCTGTCTACCAAGACCTCACGGACATAAAGTAGATGCTCGACTATCGGTTTTGGTATTTAGACGATCATGATCGTCAGCGTTCTAGTTTTATCGCGAGTGATTGATATGACCGATCAATTTCACAGCTTGCTATTGCTTTGAAGGCAAACCGACCTTCGGTAATTTCAGACGCAGATTCGAAGATTCGCACCTGGGTCTAGAGCCCAGGTGCGAGGTGAACAGACTACCTCAGCTAGTTCGCGAACTTCATTACGCCATCAGCGATCACCGCTAATCCGGCGAGCGCGGCGATCATAAAGAATGCACTCGCTACTGGCATGACATATTCAATGAGCTTGAAATGTTTGTCGATTGCCTGAAATCGCGCGTCCATTTCTGAACGCAGAGAAGCGAATTCCTTCGCCATCTCTTTGGTCATCCTTGACTCCGAGTCGGCGATACTTTTCAGCATGCGATCAAATCCAGTTTCGACCATTTCATCCACAACCATCAGTGTGCCATCAGCCTGTTCGGCGTTGAAGCCGTGTTCTTCTTCTAACTTCCGTCGAAGTGCATCGGCGCGGTTAAGCGTCATCATGACACACCTCCCCGGGTGCTTCAAAGAGCATTGTAAGAAGCAAACGCGACGGGCGCAAAACCAATTTCTTGATCCTGCGCGAAGGTAAATTCGTCATTCGCGAAGACCCGCGATTGAACGAAATGTTCCGTCGAAACGGAACGATGTAGAAAGTCAACATGGTGTTGTCCTCCTCTTTCGATGAGGACCAACACCCCATCCGGGGATTGCTCCCCAGATGGGTTGAGTCGACTCACGAGGAGTCGACGACGTTAAATCGAGGTACACATGACGCCTTGAAAAGGCGCCATGCTGTATGCCGGTCTCAGTACCGGATGGCATCTCTACCGCTAAATTCGTAGCGGCCACGATAAAGGCTCATTCTGACATTCACGACATCGAAGTGCTCACGAGCAAACCGATTCGGCAAGTCGATATATCAACTGTCTAGTTGGTTTAGGATCACAGCGCCAAAGTCATCGCAATTCCCGTTAGGTGAGAATTAGCAACAAGTTGCTCGTCTGGAGAGTTAACCTGTATCAAATCCATGTGTGAACATCCATCGTCGAGTGCAAATTCGACGCAAGAGCGCCGGAGCGTGTGTCGAAAATCGTTTCATCTGATGTCGTAGATTTGGTTTTAGAACTCGTCATGAAGATGGCATCGAACGAATAGACTTATGCGGAAGGTATAAAGATTTTTCGGTTACGAACTCATGATGGGAAGTAAAGGTCTCCCCTGTTCCCGACTGTCAAACACAGTATTCGCGCTTGTGACGGTCTGTAGTCTCGGATTGGCACAGATCACATCCGCACATTTGGACGGTGTGAATGCAAATGGATGCCATACACCAGGTGGCGAAGATAGTGGCAATCCCTGTCACTGCCATACGGATAGCGATTTCACCGAGGAACTTGCTTGCGAAAACGGCGCACCAGTCCAAGAAGGTTCGGAGAGCGACGATGATATGAACGACGAAGGTTCTGACGAGGATCAAAACGCTTCACCAACGACGTGGCTTGGTCTGCGCGTCGAAGATCAGCTTGAATGTGATGGCGAAGGCCAACGTTACATTCGGGATCACTATGCATACGACTCCGATGCTGACATAACCATTGCACATACGATGGGGGGTATCTATGGTCCGTATGAAGACCTATGCTTCGACAGCTACAGGGATGTAACGGTTGAACACATGGTTTCAGCGAACGAAGCACACAAGAGTGGCATGTGCGAACGCGACATCGTAGAGCGCTACAGATTAGGCAACGATTTGCTGAACTTAACGCTAGCAAGTGGCAGCGTGAATAGCTTTAAATCCAACAAGGATCCTGGCGAGTGGGAACCAGACCACAACGCGTGCTGGTATGTATATCGCGTCATTGAAGTAAAACGGAAGTACGACATGTCGATTGATGAGAGGGAACGCGATGCAATGAAAAGGATATTGGCAGATTGCTCCGTAGAGGACATCTACCTCGTTCCACGTGACGATTGCGCACTGCCAGAAGAGTAGCGCTTCCGCGCCATTGCCGTAGCTCGAACGAGCTAAGAATCCGGTACGTCGTCAATATACCCTTGCTCAATTAGTCGCAGCTCACTGGCTTAATACGCTAGATGAGTTTTCGCGTAGGTGGACAGAATTAGAAATCCGATGAGTGACGCGGTCCTTAAATTCGATCTTGAACATAAGCAGTTCGTGATCCACGTGGACGAGACCAATGCGCTGGAACTTTATGTCGACAACTGTCTGCGCAAGCGCGACGACAGCTTAGATCCGGTCGGCTACGTATGGACCAACGTTGAACTCAATTGGGAAGAGCATCGCTACGTAGAAGCACGACTGACGCGTGCGTCACGTGCATTGCATGTCACGGTAAACCGCGAGACCGTGTTTAACGAGTTACTCGGTTAGTGCTACCCAGCGGGAGCCGGTACACCAGTGGGCTGATTGTCTTGAACTGGTAGCCGATCAACCGCCGCGCGATTCCAGCCAATGTCCGCCAATGCTCTAATCCAGGTAGGAATCAGTATCAACGTAATCATGGTCGCAAACAGAATACCAAAAGCGATCGAAATCGCCATGTTGACGATCATTTTCGCTTGAGACGACTGCTCGAAGAGAATCGGCATTAGACCAAGGAATGTAGTCAATGAGGTTAGCAGGATAGCTCGGAATCTCGCCTTGCCTGAGCTCGTGATTGCGCTGACGAGGTCCGCACCTTCAGCGAGCTTACGCTTGACGTAGTGAACCAGAATCAAGCTGTCGTTAACGACCACGCCGCTCAGTGCCATACAACCAATCATTGAAACAAAGTTGAATACGATCGTCCCGTCAAAGAGCGCACGCATGATCCAATGCCCGAATACTGCACCGATAATGCCAAACGGAATAACGCTCATGATCAGTATCGGCAGGAGATACGACTTTAATGGGATCGCCATTAGCGCGTAGATAGTAACGATAGCGAACGAGAAGGCAACGATTAGCGAGTTAACGCCGACCATCTCATCGCGTGTGGTTCCTCCGACTTCCCACGTCACGCCCGGATAGCGAGCTACTAAATCCGGTAAGAAATCCCGTTGTGCCGCAGCCAGAATTTGCTGAGGATTAACGAGTCTGCGCTCCGCCTCTGAAGAAATAGCGAGCGTGCGAGCGCCGCTTTCCCTTCTTATCGAACTGTATCCAGTTTCTTCTCGATACTCAGCGACGGTGTCGAATGGTGCGCTTGAACCGTCCGGTAACCTCACCCACATATTGTCGAGCGTTCCGATCGAAGAACGTTCATCCTTCGGATACTTGACCATGACCCGAAGATTCGTGCTTCCTCGTTGTATTCTCTGAACTTCCGCGCCATAGAGTGCATAGCGGACTTGTCGACCTAAATCACTAAGTGTCAAACCCGCAGCCTGACCGGCCGGCTTGACTGCGAGCCGCATTTCCCGCGGTCCCGCTGTAGCAGAACTCTGAACGTTGAATAAACCATTGAAGTCGCGAAGGTAATTGACAAGCTCTTCGCCCGCACGTTCTAACGTGTCAGGATTCTCACCGCGAAGGTTGATGTCTAGATCAGAACCACTTCCCATTCTCTGGGACGCGGAGATACTCAGGTCTTCGGTGTGTGCGAGATCGCCGACCTTTTCCCGCCATCGACGCGCGACTTCCGCTGTAGTAACAGGTCGCTCACCGAGTTTCGAAAGCTCGAGCTGAAAGCGTGCCTCCGTGTTATCGTTTCGCGTGTAAGCGAAAACGTTTTGAATAACCGGATCGCCGGTCTCTTCGAGAAACTCTGCCTGTAATTCGTCTAGGGCTCCGTTTATGTGATTGATGGTGTCAATCATCAATTGGTCTGGTGCACCTTCAACGATCGTTACTTCGCCACGCACAAAGTCACTTACGTTTCCGGGGAAAAACCCGAACGGAACGACGCCACTCGCGACCAACATCGACGCGCCGACGAGTAGCATGAAGAAAAACGAAAGGGTCGCGTAACGGAATTCCATGCACCGCCGCAGTAATGGAATATAGACGTTATCAACGAAGCGAGCTAGTTGCTTCTGTGTCCAATCTGCTACCACATCCCATCGACCGTGGGACGACTTCATCAACGCTAGATGAGATGGCAATATCAACTTGGACTCGACGAGTGAAAAGAGTAGACAGAAAATAATGACACTCGTGATGGGTATGACGATGTTCTTGATTGGGCCGGTCTCGAACATGAGTGGCATAAACGCGGCGACGGTCGTTAGCACACCGAATGTTGCTGGTACCGCAACACGCTGTGCGCCTCGAACGATATTTGCAACGTTGTAGCCTTTCTGCATGGTCTCCGCATGCGCGCTCTCAGCAATGATGATCGCGTCGTCCACGACAATGCCGATGACAACGATGAATCCAAAGAGACTCGGCATACTGATTGTGACGCCGAGCGCTGGTAGAAATATCACCGCGCCAAGAAACGCGACCGGAAGTCCAAACACCACCCAAAACGCTTCACGCAGGTGTAGGAAAACACCAAGTGCTAGAAATACCAAGCATGCGCCGAATAAGAGGTTTTTAAGCATCATCTTGAGATGCCCTTCGAGGTAGTAAGCGGAACTACCCCATGTCGTCAGATCGATCGATTTCGGAAGCGTGTGTTGACGCTCTTCCGCCCATTCTGTAACCGCCGCAGCGATATCGACGTCGTTCTCTTTACCACGGGCGAGCGCTTGGATACCGATTGAAGGTTTTCCATTGAAGAGCGTGATGTTCTGAAAGTCGACGAATCCGTCATGGATCGTTGCGATTTGCCCAAGATTTAGTGTCGTTCCGTCTGGGTTAGTAAGGATCGTAATTTGCTCATACTCTTCACCCGTATACGCCTGTCCGGTCGCTCTTACTCGAATGCTGCCACTTTGTGTTTCGATTGCACCACTGGACACATTGACCGACCATTGCCGAATGATCTGTGCAACGCGTTCGAGGGTTAACCCGTAGCGCTGAAGGGTTGATTCGCTGATTTCGATGCGGATTTCATAGGGTCGGACACCGTTTAGCTCGGCGTACGAGACATCATCCAGTGCAATGACCTCTTTCCGCAACTGTTCTGCTACTTCCGCCAACGTCCGCATGTCGACGTCTCCAGAAACCTGCACGGCAATGGCTTGAGGTTTAAACATCGTCATTTCACCAACGCGTGGCGGATATGCGTCAGGCGGGAACGAGCTGATCGAGTCGACGGCCGCTTTAACCTCATTCGTTACCTCGATAAGGTCATAACCAGTAGCCAGTACGATCGTTACTTGCCCATTACCTTCGTTTGACCACGAGTAGTACCGATCGACGCCCTCGATGTCTTTGATCGCCTCTTCGATTTTGATCGTAATCGTCTCTTCGATATCTTCGGGTGAAGCGCCAGGATAGCTCATGGACACGTTAATGCGCTCAGTCTCGAACGCCGGCATCGTTTCAACTTTGATGTTGAAGAGCGTGTAAATCCCGATCCCAACGACTAGAACCCAGATGAGGTTTGCTGCCACGTGGTTGGTTGCAAACCACCCAATCAAGCCGGTTACGCGCTGATCATCAGCTTGGTTCGCGTCGGTATTTGATGACTCATGACCTTGCGCCGACGGGTCTAACTCCGAGCCCTGATTGAATACGTCGTCACTCACTGAATTTCACCCTCATACCCGGCAAAGGTTGGTCGATCGGTGTTATGCACACCAAATCGCCTTCATCGAGTCCCTCAGAAATAAATGCCGAATTACGATCTGATCGAATTATCGTAAGCTCCCGTGGATATATCTCGTTCGCGTCATCGACTACCCACGCGATATTGCCGTCATATAGAGCGTGACGAGGTACGACGTATACGTCCCCAGCTTCTCGACCTTCAATCTGAGCATTTACAAACGTGCCGAACAGTAGCGGATGATCATGTAATGTACCGCTCTTGTATGGGTTTTCCACTTGAGCTACAACATGAACCACCCGGGATGAGTCGTTGACGATTCCTTCCGATCTCACAATCTTGCCTTGCCACGTAGCCGGTTCATCACGACCGATGTCGGCAGTTAGTGTGACCGGTACCGTACGGTCTCTTGAGAAATGCTCAAGATCGAGGAATTGGAAATCTCTAAGGGACACCGGTAGTCGCACTTCAGCGAGGTCGATGGATACGGTTGTAGCGATTTGTGCCCCAGTATTAACAAACTGTCCGAGGTCTGCGAGTTTCTCAAGGATCATGCCGTCGAAAGGCGCACGGATGATGGTTCGATCGAGATCCTCCTCAGCCTTCTCGAGCGCAGCTTGATTTAGGTCCAATTCAGCAAGTGCTTCGGCTAGTTGCGGTTTTCGTAAGGTTAGGTCAGACGGCTCATCGTTTTCATTTGACAGACCTTGAAGCGTATTCCAGTTATCCAATGCTTGCGCAGCAAGTGCTTGTTCGGTCTGTAGGAGTGTTTTTGATTTGGCTAGATCTGCTTGAGCGCGCTTGAGTGCAGTTTCGTAGTTTCGCGGATCAATGCGCGCCAAAACCTCGTTACGTGAAAAAAAGCCGCCGCTTTCCAGATTTTGGGACACCTCAACGATATGCCCCGTGACTTCCGACACGATTGTTGTACGCGTGCGCGGCGTTGCAACACCTTGGGAAACGACTGAGAACTGCACAGGTTCTCGCTTCATCGTCAAAACTTGCACAAGTAGGGCGGGAGGTTCGACTTCGAATCGTGGTGGGGTAGGTGGTTCGCGGGTCAGCGTCGCGTAAACCATTCCCACCGCAGCCGCTACAAATGTAATCGGAAGTCCAACTTTTAGCAAAGTTAGTAGAAATCGTTTAGGTCGCTTGACCGTCTTCGATTCGGTGAATTCAGGTGTGTCTGTCAATTCTGATGTAGTGGCGCCCGACGCCGATTTAGGCTCGGAGAGCGCGGCTTACGACTCCTTTTTATGGCGTGTGCGATCTTGTGAAAATAGCGTACGTGAAAAGTCGGGTGAAGTGATCGCTGACGAATTCAAATACGTGCATGACCGTGCGCGGGATAAGCGTTCGCGAATTGTCGAAGCTCTTTGATACGAAATGCACGGCACGTATAGGATTTATCAATTATATTGGGGTGGAGCGATTGTTGAAGTTGCGTCACAGCAGGGCGAATCGGTTCAAATCGGTCCTTAGTAGACGACCAACTCACTAATTCGTTGCCGTAATTCATCCAAATAGTTAAACTCCTGTCGTTTCAACCTCGACTCGTCGGTTTGGAGTATGTCGCGAGCTGCAACTCAATTTAGCCACTTTGAACCTGCGTTGTTCGCATCGAAAGGCTATATCGTGAGAAAAGGGTTAATCTCGCCGCCGATGATCGCGGAGCTCAAGTCGGTGACTGAGCATGCGCTCGATCCCTTGATCGGTCCAGTTGAATTTGAGGCAGAGGTGGGTTATCCGGGCGCGCCAGAAACGCGTGACGCAAGCGGTGGCGACACACCTCGACGATTGTTACATGCGTACGCGAGAGATTCTGTATTCGCAGGTCTGGCGACTTTACAGTCGATCCGTAACACACTCGTCGCGGTTATGGGAACTGAGGACGTGCACTTGAGTCAAAACCACCATAACTGCGTGATGACCAAACATCCTGGCTATTCAAGTTCAACGAGCTGGCATCAAGACATTCGCTATTGGTCGTTTGATCGAGCGGAGCTCGTGTCAATTTGGTGTGCATTCGGGAATGAAACGCGAGAGAACGGCGCACTCTCCGTGATCCCTGGTAGTCACGTTGAAAACGTCGAACGCGGCCGTCTCGATCGCGATTTATTTTTGCGGACGGACCTTGAAGAAAACCAAAATCTACTTGAACGTCAAAAACAGGTCGAACTTGATGCAGGAGACGTCCTGTTCTTCCATTGTCGCTTGTTCCACGCAGCAGGACGAAATGAGTCTGATGCCATCAAATTCTCGGCAGTTTTCACCTACCACGACGGAAATAACCACCCAATTCCAGGTACGCGGTCCGAACGCTATCCGGCGATTCCCCTGAATTAAACCGCCGTATAGCAGAATTACATGGACGACGCCATGAATGAATTTGAGCGCGAAATGGCGAAGGACGGTGTGGAGAAAACCGATCCTACAAACCGCGTCGAAACGTCGAATGGACCCAACGAACCTACACCCGGGCAACTCGGCGCACGCGACAATGCAGTGGGTGATTCGCAGCGAAATTACTTACGTGACTTCCTTGACGACATGAACCGTGTTTCGCCTGATCATGTCTTCAATTGGCGCCGCGATGGTGCGCAAACTGAGGTCGTTAGTCGGTTGAAACATGGTCACTATTCATCGGGCGACCAAATCGATCTTCATCACAAATCGATTCGCGAAGCGCACGAGTTAATTTGGACATTTCTTTCAGATGCACTCGCCGAAGGACATCGAACCGTATCGATCGTCCACGGCAAAGGCGCAAAATCGAACCAACCTGCGCAACTAAAGAGTTACGTTGGACAAGCCCTTCAAGATCACCACGATGTAATTGCTTTCTGTACAGCGCCGCCCGAACAAGGAGGCGCAGGAGCTACGCTCGTGTGGCTACGCAAGTCTGAGGAGGAAAAGGAAGCGACGCGCGAACGCATCCAGAGCAGGCTGGGTTAAATCCGCCCCTTTTCCAGGTCGAGTTTTCCTCGAACGAGGTTCAATCTAAGTATGTCGCTTGCGCCTTCAGCAAGTCGCCAAGCTCGAACGCGACGGTAAAGTTCCTCGAGTGGGTGCCCGGTCTGCAAAGCCATACCGCCATGCAGCTGAATCGCCATATCGACGATTTCACCGATCGTCTCGCTGCAAAAGACCTTACTGGCGATGACTTCATTGATGACGTTCTCACCTGATTCCGCGATACGTGCTGTTCGATACAGCATGCTACGAGCTGCAAAAGCTTTGATTCGCATGTCGGCATAGCGAAGGCGGACGCCTTCTTTGTTTCCCAATGGTTCTCCACTTCGATGGGGCGCCTGCAAGTGTTCTGTGGTCCGTTGGATCACCCATCGCATGAGACCAACACTTTGTGCGGCGAATACTAAGCGTGTATCACCTATCTGATCCATCGCACGCGGCATACCACGGCCTGGTTCACCGATCACGTGGGACCGCGGAACTCTCACATCCCGGAAGCGCATGGACGCATGGTGACTACCATCGATTGAACCAAACGTTTGAACGATCTCGATCCCCGACGTCGCCATGTCGATCAGGAGCATCGCGGGTCCTTGTCCCTCGATATCTACCATCGCATTGATGTAGTCCGCCGTAGCACCACCGGTTACGTAGGACTTTTGACCATTGATAACGAGTGTTTCTCCGTCGATAGCGGCCCAAGTCTTGCGTTCGGCATCGTCTGGTTCGGTAAAGGCGAAAGCTCCCCGTTTCTCTCCCGCAAGCATCGGTGCAAGGTAGTGGCTTTTCAGAGGTTCTCCAACGCCTTGCAGAACGCCGGGTTGTGGGCCAAATAATCCACCCACGTGACATAAGTTGAACGCCCCTAAGGTTTCGTGAACGACGACAGACTCGAGAGGACCTGCGTCTAACCCGCCGTGTTCCTTGGGCTGCGAAAGACCATAAATACTTGCTTTCTTGGAAGCGGCAGTAATACGTGCTCGCCGTTCTTGCGATTCAAGCGACTCGTCTTGAAGCACGCTGCTAATTTCTACACAGAGATTCTCGACTTGGTCGCGACGGGCTTTTAGTTCCGTTGATAAAGATTCGGGCATTTAGTGTTTCTTCGGATGTGCTATTTTGTAGAGAACTTTTAGATG
Organism: Gammaproteobacteria bacterium; assembly: GCA_026707905.1. Classification (GTDB taxonomy): domain Bacteria; phylum Pseudomonadota; class Gammaproteobacteria; order Pseudomonadales; family Azotimanducaceae; genus Bin55. The sequence goes on from JAPOVY010000051.1 coordinate 11,378, forward strand.
AACATTGAGCCGAAAGCAAAGAAGGTGGATATCCCAAACAACACCATGATGGATGCCCAAATCGTCCAAAAGACCCAGTTTTCTCTGCGTGCGTGGTTCCGCACTAACGCCTCGACGTCCTCGGGATCCATGGCGTAAATTGAAGATGGTAGAGCGTAGCGAGTAATCCCGTCACCACGACCCGGTAATTTCATAAAGAGGTCGTTCGTTTGATCTAACGTCCGTTTAATCGTGACGATATCGAGTCCAGTTGCGTCCCTAATCTGGATTGGGTGGAGGGACCGCTCTTCGTGATCGCAAAAACTGCGATAAATTGCGAGAATCCGGCCGGTGTTCCCTCGAAAGCGAAATATCCCTAGCATCTAGTTTGCTCGATGTGCGGTCACGATAGCCCGTTTTGGCGCCGGGTGACCTTCGATTGTGAGTGAATTATCAGATGGGTCAAGTGCAGCACTCAACGATTTAAACGGCATGTATTTCGTTGCGCGTTGTTCTTCGATCGTGGTTGTTGATATGTCAACGCATTTTGGCTCGACAAATCCGGCGTCACGTAGTTTAGTTTCAAGCGTGCTAACGCGTGGAATCAAATAGACGTTTCGCATTCCTGCGTAACGATTTTCAGGAAGGATGTCCTCGTCTGCGATGATGGATTCAAGTACAACTTGACCCCCGGGTTGACAGCGGTCGAAGAGTGCCCGCAGATGCGAATCAGCATCTCGTTGATGGTAGACCACACCCATCGAAAGCACGATGTCAAACTCGCTTTGTGCAGTATCACGGTCAAAGCGCGCTGGCACGACAACGTTCGGGGATCGAACGAACCAATTCACCAACGCCGCTTGAAGGGCATAGAGTAGGTGACCGTCAATTCCCACCACTGATCTGGCACCCGCGTCTAGTGCACGGAAGCCGAAATAACCGTTTCCACAACCGATATCAAGGATGTTTTTATTCTGCCACTGTATGTGAGAACACAGTCTCGCCCATTTGAAATCAGAACGCCATTCTGTGTCGATTACTCGCCCAAACAGATTGAGCGGACCTTTCCGCCACGGAATCAGGTTGTCTATCGCTTGACCAAGCACATCGCCTTCAGCTATGGAAAGTTCGCCTGGAAGGCCGACTTCAAGCGTGTCGCGGAACTGAGTGTGCGACGATCGAATATTCGGAAGGTGCTCAAACGTGGTAAGCCAATCCGCGAGCTTCCCGTGACGCAACTCTGACATTTTGATAGGAAATCCGGCAATTCGCCAACTCGATTCCAGCCACTCGCGAAATCTCATGATCGGGCAATGAGCGACACCCAGTTGAGCAATTGGAACCAGACGGTTACCCGGCTGAACCCCGCTTCGTTCAAACGGTCGAGATGTGTTTCAAGCGAGTCAATGACCATGACTTTTTCTAGAGCGTCACGTTTCTGCGTGATTTCAAGCTCGGAATAGCCTTTCGCACGCTTGAACGAATGGTGATAGTCAACGAATTCAGGGTCTGATTGGATCTTTTCGGTCAAGATAAACAAGCCGTCATCACGCAAACCGCGACGAATCTTCGTTAGCATGCCTAGCCGGTCATCTGGCTCAATGAACTGCAGAACCAAGTTCATCGCTGCGACATCAACATCGTCGAAGTTACTGTGTAGAACATCTTGAGTAATGAACATTACGCGTTCATCTGCGATCTCAGTCCGCGCCGCATTGATCATCGCTTCCGAGTTGTCGATTGCTACGATTCGGGTTCGGGGATCAGTGAGTTGATTCAATAACGACTGTGTTACGGCGCCGCGTGAACATCCTAAATCGAGACAGAGCAACGGGCGTTGCACGGTTTGACTATGCGCCGCTGCGAGTACGCCGATGAGTTCGACCACCACGTCGTAACCGGGCACGGACCGTCGCACCATGTCGTTAAAGACCCGGGTAACTTTTTCATTAAACGTGAAATCTTGGACGGAAGCCAGTTTTTCTGCGTAGAGCTGATCTGACGAATCTGGCACGTCCTTATTCATAATAGGAACAGGATGAATATCTCGCGATCGGATATAGCGGGAATGCGCAGTCTCAATTATCCGAAGTATTACGTCAATCGAGAGCTTTCGCTTCTCGAGTTCAATCGGCGCGTGATTCAACAGGCGCGGAACGAAAAGTTCCCGTTGCTGGAACGACTGCGGTTTGTTTGTATAGCTAGCTCAAATCTCGACGAGTTTTTCGAAATTCGCGTTGCCGGATTGCAGCAAAGGCGAAAGTACGGTCAATTTCGACGTGGTCCAGACGGTCTATCGGTCGAGGAGCAGCTTGAGCAGATCGCACAGGTCTCGCACGAGCTCGTCAATGAGCAATACGAGATCCTGAATGACATCTTGATTCCTGCATTGCGCGACCGTGACATCTACTTCCTCAAACGGGATGAATGGACGCCGGATCAACAAACGTGGGTTCAACGCTATTTTCGGGACGAGTTGCTCCCAATTCTGAACCCGATTGGTCTTGATCCTGCACATCCTTTTCCACCGGTCACCAACAAGAGTCTGAACTTCATCGTTTCATTAAAAGGAAAAGACGCGTTTGGTCGAAATGTTGAACTAGCGGTCGTTCAGGCACCACGGGCATCGCCACGTGTCATTCAGCTACCAATGGATATTTCTGGCCATGAGTTCGATTTCGTACTCCTTTCGTCCGTGATCCATGCACACGTCGATGAGCTTTTTGCGGGAATGGAGGTTCAAGGTTGCCATCAGTTCCGATTTACACGGGACAGCGATTTGCTTGTTGACGAAGAGGAGGCGACTGATCTGCTATTAGCTGTGGAAGGAGAGCTGTCAACTCGACGATTCGGCGATACGGTCCGATTGGAGATCGCAGAAGACTGTCCAAACGACGTCGTTGACTACCTGCGAGGTCAGTTCGACTTAGCAGAAAACGACGTCTACTTGTGTTCGGGACCTGTCAATCTGATGCGTCTGAATCAGGTACCGGATTTAGTCGATTTGTCGGATCTGAAATTTCCGTCCTTTTCGCCAGGTGTTCCCAAGCGTATTAAAGCAGCGACCGACATGTTTGAAGCGATTCGAGATGGCGATTTGATCCTGCACCACCCATACCAATCGTTCGTTCCTGTTCTTGATCTGCTGAGGCAAGCCGCGATTGACCCGAACGTCATATCGATTCGTCAAACGCTCTATCGAACCGGACAAGATTCGCCCGTCGTTAAAGCCCTCATTGATGCGTCGAATCGCGGAAAGGAGGTCATGGTTGCTATCGAATTGCGAGCAAGATTTGACGAGGCTGAGAACATCGAGCTCGCACAAGCACTGACAGAGGCCGGTGTGCAGGTGGTGTTTGGACTTGTCGGTTACAAGACGCACGCAAAGATGGTGTTAATCATCCGGCGGGAGGATAACGAGCTCAAACGTTATGCGCACTTAGGAACCGGGAACTATCACCCTCGTACGACTCGTCAGTACACGGACTGTGGGTTACTCACCTGTAATCCTGAAATTACTGAAGACGTGCTCATGGTGTTCAAGCAGCTGACGTCGAAGGGTCACCCTCACGCGCTTCAACGCGTATTCCAATCACCATTCGCGTTTTTCGATCGGCTTGTAGCGCTTATTTATCGAGAGATTGAGCATGTTCGTGACGGTCGAGAAGGTCGCCTGATCGCGAAGATGAACTCATTAGAGGAACCGGGCGTAATTCGTGCGTTGTATCGAGCGTCTCAAGCGGGTGTAGAAATCGACCTCATCGTAAGAGGTATTTGCTGCTTACGTCCAGGGATTCCCGGTGTGTCAGAGAACATCCGAGTGCGTTCAATTGTCGGTCGTTTTTTGGAACATACACGAATCTTCTACTTTCAGAATCACGACCAACCTGAGATTTTTATGTCCAGTGCGGACTGGATGACGCGCAACATCTTCAATCGGGTTGAACTCGCGTTTCCGATCATCGACGAGAAGCTGCTACAAACGATCTTACGCGACGGCTTGGAGATTTACTTGAAAGACAACGTTCAAGCTTGGCTAATGCAGACGAATGGGAGTTATGTGAGTGCAGAAAGGTCGCCGGAGGATACCCAGGTGAGTGCACAAGAGACACTATTACGCTTGATGAAGCTTTGAGGATGCTACTCCGACTTAGATCTCTTTGACACCGAGCTTGACGCCCGCATCCAGCAGTACGTTTGATTCTTGCTCTAGATCCATCCTCGTCAATGGGTGTGCGTTTAACCATTCCCGATCGATCTCCACTAAATATGCGTCACCTTTTCTCCTGAACTTGATTGCCGCTGGCTCTGTGTCTGAGCGATTACGTCGAAAAGTTACGGCAAGGCGCAAGATCAAACAAACATGCATGAGGGATTTCCCATGGGGCATTGGTTCTTCCGTTTGCAGTCGACGACGATGGGTTCTGACAAGCCACGCGAGTTGCGATTGTTCGGTTAGCGTAAATCCCGGCATATCAAGGTTCTCGAGTAAATACGCGCCATGTTTGTGATACGCACTATGAGAGATACCCATCCCGATTTCGTGGAGCATAGCGGCCCATCGAAGTAACTGTCTTTCGTCCTCGAATTCCTCCGTTCGTTTCGGAAATAGTTGATCAAACATTGACAACGCAGTTTGTGCGACCAAGGTGGCGTGGTCGCGATCGATGTGAAAACGAGGTATGAGGGCTCCTACTGATCGTTCTCGTATATCGACGTCGTGAGCACGACCTACCAACTCGTGTAGCAGGCCTTCTCGAAGTGCATCACTTGAGACTTCAAGCGTGTCGAGTTTGAGCGTTTTGAACAGCCCAAGCAACATAGCAACGCCGCCAGGTAATGACTGGGCTCGGCGTAAAGAACACCAGGTAGGGTCGATGTCATCGATATGGCCAAAACAAACTAAGCGCCGACTTAACTCCTTAAGCGTCGACTTCGTAATTCCTTCAGCGCTGAACTGAGCAATCGCGTTTTGTATTGCGAGGATCGTCCCGCTTGTACCTACGGCGAGCTCCCAACCATGGGTGCGGAAGCTGTGCTCAACGACTTCGAGTTCAAGTTGCATGTCTTGAACGGCGTTTGCCATTCGTGATGTGGCTAGTTTTCCTTCTTTGAACCAGCGTTCGGTCATTGAGATACAACCGATGTGGATGCTCTCACTGAGATGAGGCTCAAATCGATGTCCGGCGATCAACTCCGTGCTACCGCCGCCAATGTCGATAACGAGGCGCAAATCGGCGCGACTCTCGATTGACCGTGCAACAGCAGCATAGATCAACCGTCCTTCTTCTCTGCCACTAATGACATCTATGTTGTGGCCGAGAATTGATTCGGCTTGACTAATGAACGCGTCACGATTAGCCGCTTGCCGAAGTGCGTTAGTTCCGACTATGCGTACGTTGTGTTGTGGTAGTGAACGAATGCGTTGACTGATTCGACGAAGGCTGGCAAGTGCTAAGTCAATACGTTCTTGCGATAGTGAGCCATTGGTTTCGAGTCCGGCCGCCAGCCGGGTCATTTCTCGATGGCGATCCAAGACCTGGGTTGAGCCGTTTCGATCGCGCGCAACGAGCAGGTGAAAGCTGTTGGATCCTAGATCGAGCGCTGCATAGGTGTCGCTCGCAGAGATTACTGAGTCGGGTTGTTCAGACTCGTCCATTACTGCAACAGTTGATAGATCGAGTGAACTGAGATTTCGTAACTAGAAAAATCAGCGTCTCTCGCACATGCTTCACGCGCGCATTATCGCGATTTGTTAGCCGAATCTCCGAACTACCAGTCCGACCAAATACCGAAGTAGCGAAGCTAGTTTTGGGAGTGGCGTTACATTTGCGACTGTCGTAGTCTGGAACCGTCGCTTCTATGATTCATCGCTCTCTAGCGTTGTTGAATCCCTGTGACAGTAAATCCCGTACTACGTCTTCGACAGATATGTCTCTTAGCCTACGATCTTGAGTGGACCTCGAATCTGCTGTGTGCTGCATTCGACGCAAAAGTTGTGTTTCGGGATCCAAATATGGCTGCAGGAGGGAATCTCACCAACACGCACATTCGATTAGGTGACTCGTTTCTTGAAACGGTCTGTCCTTCCGACCGCGCGTGGAAGGATTCCACTACGCAGACGAGACTGCTAGAACGAAACGGAGACTGTGGTTACATGGCAATTGTGCAAGTACCGGACGTTTCAGTAGCTTCACTGTCGATGGCTGAACAAGGGAATGCGATCGGGATGGTTTCTGGCGGATTGATCCAATGTCCTGGAGAACCGGGCTCCGGTTTCGCAGATATGAAATCACGAAACTACGTGTTGGGTGAACCACTTCCGAAGAATGAAGGTACGGTTGCTGGGGTGAACGTACAGTTTCATCCTCGCGACTTTGGTACCCTCGCCGAAATCCAGGAGAACTGGCCAGGGCACGATGAGTTCCCGCGAAATAAAGGTGCTTATTTCCCCGCAGGGAATGCGTGGCAGAGAGACGTCGATTCGCGCCCTCATGGTGGCGTGACAACTGGTTTCGCTGCGGTCGAGATTGCCCCACGCGATTCGGATCCTATCGAGGTCTGTGCTCGGTGGCAAAGAGGACTAGGCGCAGGATGCTGGCTTGATCAAGACCAACCATCGATGCTTCATTTGGCTGCTGGGCAGACGATGCGGTTTGTCGAACCTGGATCGGACGGTAGAACGGGTGTGGTAGGCGTTGACTTGTGGTCTATACCGGGTGGTCGAAAAATGTTCGACTCGTTGGACATTTGCGGAGTTACCTGGCGACTCGTTGAGCCAGCCTAATTGATAGCGGATGAATCGTTCTGAACGATGTTCGATTCGTTGGGGATTGACGGAAATTGCTACTAAACGGCGCTGATACTTCTAGCGAACCAACATCGAACAGAGTGTCGAACCTGCTTACCGAACGTGTGATCTACTGTATAGGGCCCATCTGTTTGACCTTGATATTAAGTTGACCGGCAAGTCCCGAGCTCCGGTGTTTAGAAGCCTCCACAAATTCAGGTAGGGAGGTCATGTTTCGAAACGCTTCGAGCGATGGGTATTCAACCAACGCGACCATGTCCCAGTTTTCTTCGATCTCCCCTAATAGTAGACCCGTAACCGCTCCACTAAAGATCAACCGCCCACCTACCTTTTGGATGCACTGTGCAGCGACTTGACCATAGCGTTGATAGGCTTCACGTCCACTAGATCCGCTGTCAGAATCGTTTTCGGCCTTCTCTTTGAATTTGAGCAGATTCAGCATCACAAACGGTCCGTCTTCTTCTTGACTGAAGAAGTCCATCGCGACCTGCATATCGGGCGTGACTTGGTTTTTAACTTCCATGGTATTTCTCCATTGTCAGGGAACTAGCTTCAGATTGCGACGGTGCTGTTCGAGTCGGTCGCTGTCGGTTCATATTTTCAACCAGCGTGCCGTAGGACCTTACCGGCGTGTGTATCAGTAGATGTACCATCCAGTACATTGAACTGACCGTTGACTAATGTTGCCTTGTAACCACTGCTTGGCTGTGTAAGTCGCGGTGCACCACCTGGAAAATCATGAACACGATGTGGGTATCCCTCTGCAACGGTGGTTGCGTCAAAAACGTTGATGTCTGCCCAATTTCCTGGCTTCAACGCACCGTGGTCGGTCAATCCAAGGATTCTTGCAGGAGCACTGGTTAAGCGTCGAATGCCTTCGCCCATGGAGAACAGGCCTTTCTCGCGAATCCAATATGCCAAAACAAACGTCGCCCAACCGGCGTCCATGACGTACGTCACGTGCGCGCCCGCATCACCAACGCAGGGTAGGACGAGTCCACCGTCAAACATATCGCCCAGCGCTTTGAGATTCTGGTTTTCTTCGACGAAGTTGAATAGAACTCTACCACCTGATTCCGCGGTTAACCTTAGAAATGTCTCGCACCAATGTTCATCTGCCCGTTCGGCCATCCGTTTGAGGCAGTTATGGTCACCCATACTATGATCGGGCGATTCATCGTTACCGAGATAGAACACCCATTCAGAATCGATTGGCGCGGAATATCCTCTACCGTTTCCATCATCCCGGCTAAGAGCTCGCGGTCGGTGGGTTTACACGGCGCAAATGTCACGCCACAGTTTCCCATCAATGCGGTCGTTACACCGTGCTAGGAGACAGGCGTCAAGTCACGATCCCACCCGATCTGTGCGTCGAGATGAGTATGTAGATCAATAGAACCGGGCGTGACGGTCAAGCCTTCCGCATCGAATTCAGATTGACCTTCTACTGCGACCTTGCCGACTTCTATCACTTTACCGTCGTTGATTGCGACGTCTGCGACCTGAGGTTCGCCGCCTAATCCATCGACGACATCGCCAGCGCGAATAACTAGGTCTGGTTGCGTGCTAATGATCTGTCTCCGCTAAGGAAATCGAAAGGATAGCTTACTCTTCAATACCGTGAAACTAACGAACGTCGAGAATTTGTCTGGCATCGGATACCGACTGATGGCGTCGGATTGTTCTAGCACCGCAGTATCGATCAGCCGAACAGTATTAAGGTCGATTTAGTATCTGAGGGAGAAGGTCACCGAGTCGCTCTAACTGATAAGTTGCTTTGGATAGATCTTGCGTAGCCGTAAACTCATTGTGTACGACAGCACAGTCGATGCCTGCTGCGACCGCTGCGCTCAGACCACGTTGAGAATCCTCAACTGCAAGCGCGACTTCCGGACCGATTCCAAATCTTTTAAGGGCTTCGAGATATGGGTCCGGGTGTGGTTTGCTGTTTTCATATGCGTCGCGTGTTACGACAAAGTCAACCTTCGAAACTATGGTCCTATTTCGATGGATTAGTTCAAAGTCTTCCGGAAGTGCTGTTGTCACGATCGCAATTCGATAACGATGCGCAAGTTCCGTTAGTACCTCCACAACGCCTTCGATATCGATGGGTTCAGAAGCAAGTAACTCACGATATAGTGAATTGCGTCGGTCTCTTGCTTGTTTGATCTCAACGTCATTCGCGCCGACTTGCCGAGCCAAATCCCATACATTCTTTCCAACCGCCATCAACGATAGATACTCAGATAGTAGAAGATCGACCCCTAAATCCGCAACGCAAGACTGAGTCGCTCGAAAGTAAAGAGGTTCGGTGTCGACGAGGACGCCGTCGTGATCTAAAAGAATGTGGGTATAGGACTTCAATTCGGCATCATCCGTTAGCTCTATCGCCGCGCGAATACGGTAGCGGCTCTATCTCGCAATCGAACGATGACAAGACCGATTTACACTGATTAAGCCGTAAACCCTGTTCAATCGCTTCGAATGGGGTTGATCATCTGAATGATTTCGTGTGAACTTAGTCATTACAGAGTTGAGCGTCGCCATTGACACTATTGAATCATGTCTCATTTCTCCAAGATGGCTATACTCGATGAGCGGAATAGGCATGATGGTTGCGAATGATCGAAACACGACAACAACGGTCGTCACCGTCCGCAATCTGAAGGAATCTGCGAAGGAGAGCTAGAAGGATGCGAAAGATAGGTTTTTTCTTTGGGTTATGCGTTTGCTGCTTCGTAGCGACGCACGCGGCTACGGTTACAGGGCCTATATCGGGCGGCGAGCGCGGAACACCGTTTTCTGCGGTTGATGTTTCTGAAATGGGTTACGTAACCGAAGAGTTCTTTGTCGAAGGAATAGCGAACGCATACAGACTCAAGGAAGGTACTCATTCACCAGACGGCAAATGGTCATCAGAACGATCGGATACGACAGCGCCTTTTAAGACGCGAATGTTGGTCGTGCGACCGATTGAATCGGATCGTTTCAACGGCACTGTAATCGTTTTCTGGCTGAACGTAACGGCAGGATTCGAATTAGGTTCCGCTGCGGGTGAAGCGCTTCGAGGCTACGCTTGGGTCGGGGTATCGGCTCAGAAAGTAGGTGTCGACGGATTTCCGCAAGACCCACAAGGATTGAAGGCTTGGGATCCGGTTCGCTATGGGTCACTCGTGCATCCCGGAGATGCGTATTCGTACTCGATCTTCACACAGGTCGCTCGCGCCCTAAGTCCTGACCGAGACCAGAGCGTGCTCGATCCTATGGGTGGCTTAGCTGTCGAACGACTGATCGCCGTGGGCGCATCACAATCGGCAATGAGATTACGAACCTACATCAATGGCGTTCACCATGTCGAAAACGTGTTTGACGGGTACATACCGTTTATCGATTTCGGACGCGTATTCCCGTTCGCACGGGAAATGAGTGGTGAACGTCGGGGTGGGAATAGATCGGCGATTCGAGATGATCTCGATGTGCCAACCATCGTCGTTAATTCGGAAACTGAAGTACCCAGTTACTACGGTGTTCGAGAGGATGACACAGATCGATTTCGCTACTGGGAGGTAGCCGGGACGTCACACGTTTCGGTTCCTCGTCCGGAAGAACAGACGTCTGGTGCAAATTGGTTGGCGTATACACCGGTATATAACGCAGCAATTCGACATCTGCACGTTTGGATAAAAGACGATGTCGCGCCGCCGAAAATGCCTCGAATCAAGGTGAATCCAGCCGCGCAGATGCCTGAGGTCGTGCGTGACATTCATGGTAATGCCGTAGGTGGAATTCGGCTTCCAGATTTGGAAGTACCGTCGGCTGCTCACACCGGCTTCGGTACACCTCAAGAAGGTACTCGATTCGGCTTCCTATATGGTAGAGCAGAAGATTTCGATCAAGAGAAACTCTCGACCTTATATCCGGATGGTGAAACCTATTTGATCGCGTGGAATACAGCCCTGAATCGATCTGTCGAACAGGGCATGGTGTTAGCTGAAGACGCGTCAGCGATGCGAGAACAAGCGTCGCGATGGGCAGCACGTTTGGACGCGGCGGCGACTCAAGTTTCTGGTGGAGAATAAGGTAAACCGAGCGAGACCCTCAAGCAGTAGCGTCCATTGGCTGATGATCGCATGTGAATGTTGAAATTGGACATTAGCGATCTATTCGCACTCGGAAGGCTGACGTAGGTCCTCGCAAAAGGGACCTAAATACGGCTTATTCGTCTTCGATGATGACCGCCGTGCCATACGCGAGTAGCTCAGCCGCAGACTGAGCCATAACAGACGTTCCGAAGCGAACGCAAATGATTGCGTTGGCACCGAGCGCCTGCGCTTCCGCTTCCATCCGATCGATACTTTGTTCTCGACTCTCCGCAACGAGTTTTGCGTATTCTCCGATTTCGCCGCCGACGATATTTCGCAAACTCGCAATAACGTCATGGCCAAGATGTCGGGCTCGAACCGTGTTACCACGAACTAAGCCAAGTGTTTTTACGATGCGTTTCCCAGGTACGGTATCTGTTGTAACGATGAGCATCTCTATACCTCAATGTCCTTGTATTTGTCGTGTTTCTGCGCTTTGAATCGATCGCGAATGACAGAAGCCATCAGCAGTGCGAAACCTACCAAACCGGCAACCCCCAGAAGCTTTACCCAAATAGGGATCGGCGCAGCGAGCAACATGATGATGACATAAACACCCCCCGCTGCTGCGGCGACGCAGAGGATTGAGATTAACACCCATCCAGCCGTGGTCATATTCTTCGAGATTTGATCTGGCATCTTGGCGTTTCCTCCAGTCTAGTTGAAAGAACGGTTGTTGGTTTGGTACCTAGAAGAGCGGAACTCCTGGTACTTTCACGGGTACACGATACAGGTGATTTGACGAAGTCATGTAGAAAGTGAGGTAGTCATCGCTACCCCAAGTGAAATTCGCGCAGAATGCTGGCGTCTGGATAACGCCTAAGCATACGCCATCCGGCGCGTAAATGTGCACCCCACCAGGTCCACAACAATAGACATTGTCGTTTGCGTCTACTTTTAAACCATCAGGTGCGCCGGCACCTTGGCCTGTCGACCGACCGAAAACATCGCCGCCAGTCAGTGTGCCATCGTCATCCACATCGAATTTGCGGATATGCATCTCCGGTGTATCAGCCACGTATAGGAATCGCTCGTCCTGAGTGAACGCAAGACCATTCGGTTGCGTAAAGTCGTTTCGCAGCATCACCAGTTCACCTGTCTCTCCGCTGATCTTGTAGACCGCGGTAAAGTCCAGCTCGAGTTCACGCGGTATACCGGTGTGATCGGCTCTGCCGAACGTAGGATCCGTGAAGAAGATATCGCCATTGCTACGAACGACGATATCGTTAGGACTATTGAGTTCTTTTCCGTCCCAGTGGCTTGCGAGTACATTGATCGTGCCGTCTGGTTCTTCTCTCACCACCCGACTCGTGCCGTGCTCACACGACAGTATGCGACCTTCCTTGTCGTACGTGTTACCGTTGGTCAGGTTGCTAGGCTCGCGATAGACTGTTACGCCGGTTTCTTCTGACCAGCGATGCATTCGGTTTCCGGGAATATCCGAAAAAGTCAGGTGTTTTTCAACGGGATGCCAGATAGGTCCTTCAGTGAAACCAAATCCTTCACCAAGCACCTCTAGTTCTATATCGTCGCTGACGATTTCGAGTACGCGCGTATCTCTAATTTCAATACCCAAGTCGACTCTCTTCTTTAGTGATGATGTTTACGCGAACGGATCCGTGCCAGTTTTCATGAAGGGGCCGACACGTTCTGGATGGTCGTTGTGTTCTTTGTAGGGGTACAAAGACTCGAGCCCTAGAACTCGTTCAAGTTCTGGATATTTGGTAAGCAAATTACTACTGAGCTCATCGCGATTCCATAGATGAATCGGTCGCATGTGCATTCGCATGAAAACCTGTACGAGGGTTACGCGAAGACCGGGATTTTGTCGTGGTTGCGAACCATGCCATGTCGAGCCGTGCCATACGGCGAGTGAGCCTGCTTCGCCCTCGAGCGTTACGACTGGGAAGGGGGTCTCTTCAAGTGAGGATTCGTGCGGCAAAGTTGCGCGTCCATATCGATGACTGCCCGGTACGAATACAGTGGGTCCGTCGTCTGCGGAGTTGTAGTCAGTACAAAGCCATGAGAGATTTGCGACGTGGGCGATGTGCCCGCCTCCGGGCGGTATGCCGTGTGCGTCGCTGTGCAATCCCAAGCCGTGCTTGGTCTTCGGCTTAATGATCCAAGTATGTCCTGCTAATACAGCGCTTTGCCCGCAAAGCCAACGGGCCATTGTGAGGACACGTGGATTGAGAGCCGCCTCGACGAAGACCTCGTCTTCCTGGAGTAGATACCACGAGTTGATGAATGATTTTTTGACGCCCTCTGCAGACGGGTCTTCGGGATCGCCGATATTTAGGTCATTACGTTTTTCACATGTGCGGATGATTGCGTCCCGCAGGCGTGTGACAAAGTCCTTATCAGCACCCATCTTCTCAGGTGGAATGACGGTCAATCCATACGCTTCGAGTTCTAGTGCGTGCTTGAGTAAATCGTATTTCTCAAGATCTTGCATGAGACCGTCAAGATTAGGTTGCGCGCCTTGAGCCGCTATATTCATGTGTGGCTTGAAATCCAAAAGCGAGGTCGAAGTTTACAACTATGGTCGATACTGGGACTCGATCACTTCTCGAAGGACGTCGTCGCGTTGATCGAGCAGATGAGTGTTCGCCCATTCTCGCAGTTCGCGCATCGGAAATTGGCGACCAGGGCACGTTGTTTTTTTATCGCGCCTGACTTGGCGATGTGCGCCAATCTGCACGGCGGGATACCGTAATTTGAGATCGAGTAGTAAGTCTTTAAGCGCTTGTAACTGACGAGGTGGCACCGATTCTGTATCGAAATCACCCACGAGCTGAATTCCAATCGAGTTAGGATGTTGCGTACTTAAATCGTCGCTTTCGAGATGTTCGATCGTGGCGTCTGCGCCGATACGATAGTGAAACGAATCTCGATAACAGCGACCGTGATGCAGGAGTACGAATTTCTTCGCGCCGATTGGACGTTTCGGTGATGTGTTACTCAACTTAGTCCCATACCTCAATCGGAATCGGCAACCCGTCGAATAAACCTTCGTCACTTGTAGGCATGATCGAAGTATCTATGTCGTGCATAAGGCTAGCGAGTTGACGTAGATGTTGAGCGATGTGCCAAGTACTGCGTTCGAGTACGTAGTGGAGTGACGCGAAGCCAAAATAAGTTTCGACACTTTTTTCGTAATCGAGAGTCTCGACCGACAGTATTGCCGCAAGATCTTTGATAGATGAGTGGAGTTGAGCGCGCGACGACTCACGACTCACTTCCGCATCTGCAGCCGTCGTGTCAAATTTTGAAACGCCCGTGGCAACGCGTTGATAGACCGCTGCGATTTCGCACATGTGCTCCACGAGGTTCCAGACCGTTCGATCACGACCTGGGATCTTTATGCCATGAGCGGATTCCGGAATGCGATTTATCGCACGATCAAGAATAGTTAGAAATGCGATTTGCCGTTTGATGAGTTCCGCAGGAGAGAGTTGCGGTTCTGAGTCGTAGTCAAGTCCGACAAGACTTGCTACTTGCTGTAGATCGACTCCGTGTACGGCTTGGTCGCCGACCGCAACGATGGGTACCGTCCTGAAACCGAGTCCTTCAAGTTCCGCACGCCGCGTCGCGTCTTCTCGAATGTTCGCAGACTCGAACTCAACCGCACGGGTCGAGAGGAATTCTTTAACCCGTAAGCAGCTCGTTCATCCAGGTTGCCAATAGACGACTGGATGGGTCAGGTTCAATTTTCGTCGGACTCCCAATAGGGAGAACTATTTAGCGGTCCAACATTTTCACCTAGCTGGATCAAGACCCCGTGCGAGCTCTTCGGAGAAATAAACGCGTCGACACCGCCTTCATCTTTGCTGAAGTGTTTGTCCACTACACGCACACCCGCGTTTTCTAGCTCATCGACCCTATCGACGAGTTCAGGTGTTTGAAGCGTGATGTGGTGAACGCCTTCGCCGCGCTTTTCTAAATACCTCTGTAAGAATCCATCCGGATTGATTGGTTCCAATAGCTCGATACAGAAGCCCTGCAGATCAAGAATCCCAAGGCGAAAGTCGCCGCTGTGATGGTCAACGACACGTTGCATCGTCGCACCCATCGTTCCTTCCCAGAACTTACGGGCTTCATCGATACTGTGAACGGCAAACCCGATGTGATCGAGTTTGCCGATCGGCGATTTACTCGACTCGCTCATAGCAGTAGTTTAGTTTCACCTGCTTTGGGCCACGGACTCTCTAGGTAGTGAGCCAACCGAACTGTTGCGGTTTACGTCCAGCACGAGGATTGAGCGGAACATTGATTAACGTCGGTCCATCGAAAGCCATCGCATCGTCAAGTACACCGCGCAAATCTTGGGGATCTTCGACGTAGTAGCCCTTACCACCTAACGCTTCCATCATGCCTTCGTAATGTGCACCATAGGTCAAGATGCCCGGAGGTACCGTTTGACCTTCCTTAAGTGGACCGATACCGCCACCGATGCCGCCGTTGTTCAATACGATCAGTTTGATAGGCAGTTTGTACCGCACCATGGTTTCTATTTCCATTCCAGAAAACCCGAACGCAGAGTCGCCTTGAACCGAAACAACAGGTTGGTCAGGATTGGTGACTGCGGCTGCGATTGCGAACCCGAGGCCGATACCCATTGTGCCGTACGTACCGGCGTCGAGACGATGACGAGCACGCTTGTTCAACATTTGAGTACGCCCGATGTCCATCGTGTTAGCGCCTTCGCCGATGATGATTGCGTCGTCGGGAAGCCATTCATTGATGTCCTTGAACGCACGGTAGTAATTCATTGGCGTCGCATCGTCTTCGATCATGCCTTTAACTGCTTCCGCGTTATCGTCAGCCTTTGCCTTCAGAGTCTGTCGCCATGCGGTCTCGTCTGGATAGAACCACTGTCTGTTACCGAGCGCGGTGTTGAGTTGCTTCGTAATCGCTTTGCCATCACCGACTAGTGCAACTTCAGACTGCACGTTTCGTCCAATTTCCTCGGGGTTGATATCGAGTTGGATGATGCGTACGTCCTTATTGAAACGCGGTGGCAACCCGAAGTGCATGATCCAGTTCAGTCGTGCGCCCATCAAGAACACGACGTCGGCTTCACGAAGTGCGGTACTACGTGCAGCACCTACGGACAAAGGATCATCGTCCGGCAATATGCCTTTGCCCATGGGCGAAGCAAGGAAAGGAAGTTGCGTACGTTCGATGAACGCACGTACCTCATCTTCTGCCCTCGACCATGCCATACCCTTGCCGACTACAACAAGAGGTTTCTCCGCAGACTCAAGCGCATCCAATGCGCCTTCGATCGCGTCGGGGTCAGCTAAAGTTCGTGGTGGCGCCGGGACAGTCGAAACGGGTTGAAGATCGTCCTCTTCGACCTCTGCTCGAATGATGTCGTCTGGGAAGTCCAGATAAACCGGACCAGGTCGTCCAAAAATCGAACTTTGAACGGCTTGTGCGACGTAGTAGGGAATACGTTCCGCGTGTTCGATGTTGTGAGCGTACTTGCAATATGGCGCAGCTAGTTCGGTCTGCCGTTCCTCCTGAAATGCCCCCATACCATTCTGATACACAGGCGAGGCGCCGCCGATCAAAATCATCGGCCAGCAGTTCTCTTTCGCGTTTGCTAATCCGGCAAAGGCATGGATCACACCTGGACCAGAGACGGTAAGACACGCTTGCGGGCGACCGGTGAGATAGCCTGCGGCATGTGCCGCATAGCTAGCCGCCTGTTCGTTTCGCATCCCAATGTAGGTGATGCCTTCGTTTTGCGCGGCTGCAGCCACGCCCTGAACAGGGAAACCGACGATGCCGAACATGTAGTCGACACCTTGTTGCTTGAGGCTCCGCGCCATCAAGGTTGCGCCATTTACAGTAGCCATTGTGTTCTCCTAAGTCCGCAGCGGGTGAATAACGTGGCCGCGGCAGTATCCACGATCGTGTAGGTCAAGACAGGGCTCAAGCGAAACGCCGACAGCTGCTAAAGCAGTGCACGACGCGCTCAAACTAGCGTGGGATTTTAGTTTAAGGGTGAGTGCGCACCTTCATACCGCGTCGTTGATTTGAGATTAGAGTATCGTCTTCAACGTGTTGGCGATTTCGTCGGGTGTAACCTGCGGCTCGAAGCGCTCAAGGACGTTGCCATCACCGTCAATCAGGAACTTTGTGAAGTTCCAACCGATGTTGGGTTTACCGTTGGGACGCGATTTCTGTGATGTGAGCCACTGGTAGAGCTCACACGCACCGTCGTCGCGAACTTCAACTTTGCTGAAGAGTGGAAAGGTTGCCCCATACTGTGACTGCGCGAACTCACAGATCTGTTCGTCGCTACCAGGTTCCTGTTCACCGAATTGGTTGCAAGGGAACCCCAATACCGTGAATTCCTTCGTCGCGAAATCCTGTTGTAGTTTCTCAAGTCCTTCATACTGACGTGTGAAACCGCATTCACTAGCGACATTGACAACGAGACAATGCTTACCTTTGAACTGATCGAACGACACGTCATTACCGTCGATCGCTTTCATTTTGAAGTTGTGAAATGACATGTTTTTCCTTAGAACCCTCTAAATTTCGCTTCCCGCTTCTCACGAAAAGCTTCGCGTCCTTCTACCGCGTCTTGCGAAAGCCCTACCAGTGGAATTACGGACTCAGACCACTGCATGGCAGTGTCGAAATCCATGTGTGCAGTTCGTATTGCCAACAGCTTGCCGACTTTTTGGCCAATGGGAGGACCTGCTTCGAGTTCTAGGGCCAACGCCATCGTTTTCGACTCAAGCTCCTCCGGTTCGACAAGGTAATTACTGAAACCGGCTTCGTGCGCTTCTTCTGCACTCATGAATCGTCCAGTCATCATCATTTCCATTGCCTTGCGCCACCCTAACACGCGAGGGAGAGACCAAAAGCCACCTAAGTCTGGGTAGAGCCCGCGCTTGACGTAAGCGACCTGAAATCGAGCTGCAGTTGAGACGACCGCCAGATCGCAATGACTTGCTAAATCAAAACCTGCTCCGACACACGGTCCGTTCACACTCGCGAGAATCGGAACTTCCATACGACGAAGTGCTATGTAGGTCTCCGTCTCGTGTCGGAAATTCAGCCGGTACCCTTCAATGTCCTGCATTTGAGGCGTCAATCCTTCTGGTTTAGGGTCAGGATCAGGATTCGCTGCGCCGCTGAAATCC
Source organism: Gammaproteobacteria bacterium (assembly GCA_026707905.1). Classification (GTDB taxonomy): domain Bacteria; phylum Pseudomonadota; class Gammaproteobacteria; order Pseudomonadales; family Azotimanducaceae; genus Bin55. Next base: position 29,473 of record JAPOVY010000051.1, read on the forward strand.
ATACCTGCACAAAAGCCTCGACCTGCTCCGGTGATGACGATACATCGCACGCTACGATCGAATCGCGCATCAAACAGAATGTCGCGAAGTTCGCGCAGCAACGGAAAGGTCAGTGCGTTCAGCTTCTCGGGACGGTTGAGTGTGATCCAAAGGATCCCATCGGTTTCGCCGCGTCTCTCCGTTAATAAAGGTTGATCGTCAGACACTGTTTCTGTACTTCCCTGCCATTTGAATAAGTTTCAGATTATTTACAAGGCGAGATTCACGAAGTATGGAAACGAGTGAAGGTCCTATTGAAACACCGAATATCGCGGTATTTTTAATCTGTGGATATTCCATTAATATTGCCTGTTACCTGTAGTTAGCGAGGCATCCCTATGAGCCATGATCTAGTGATCCGCGGTGGGTCTATTGTCGACGGTACCGGAGCGGAACCATATTCAGGAGACATCGCTGTTGACGGTGATCAGATCACAGCCATTGGCCAGGTAGAAGGTCAAGGCAAGGAAGAAATCAGTGCGGATGGCTTGGTTGTATCGCCAGGTTTCATCGACCTACATACGCACCTCGATGCACAGATCGGATGGGATCCACAAGTCACTTCCGTTTCGTGGCACGGCGTTACGACGGCATTGTTAGGAAACTGCGGCGTCACGTTTGCACCATGTAAACCGAGTGACCGCGAGTTTCTTGCCGGCATGATGGAAACGGTTGAGGACATTCCGAAGAATGCGATCTTGCATGGTTTGCCTTGGAACTGGGAGTTCTATGGCGGCTATCTAGATGCACTGGAAGCGTTAGGACCGTCGATCAATATCTGCGGGCTTGCAGGGCACTGTGCTGTTCGGTTTTACGTGATGGGTGAACGGGCCGTCGAAGAACCAGCAACCGATGATGAGATCAAGCAGATCGCCGAACTCGCTGGACAATCCGTTAAAGAAGGTGCGTTCGGGTTTTCGACGAATCGACTTCCAGGTCATCGTCTCCCAGATGGACGTTCGATCCCCGGTACGTTTGCAGACCGCGACGAGCTACGCGCAGTCGCGAAAGAGGTTGGTAAATACGGCGGCTTCATGCAAACCGTATCCGACTTCAGAGACTTCGATGCGGAAATGGATTTGATCGCTGATGAGGCCCGTACCTCACGTGGTGCATTGTTTTCGTCAGCTGCTGAGATCGGTACCGAGCGATTGAATGATCGTGTTTCGGCGATGCTCGCGGAAGGACTTAACGTTACGTCTGTGACCGTTCCGAGAAGCGGCGGTGGGGTAGGTGGTCTCTCGACAGACAACTTTTTCCGCACCCCTGCATGGAATGAACTCCGCAAGTTACCGATTGAAGGTCGCCTGAAAGCGATTCGCGATCCAGAACATCGCGCGAAGCTTGTCAATGAGATCAAAGGGCAGAATGAGCAGGTTGTAAATGGATTGAAACGGTGGTTCTACATGGGTGATGGTCTTCGACCATGCTACACTCAGGATTTGGATCAGAACCTCGTTGAAATGGCTAACGCGGCAGGCGAACACCCAGTTGAGACGTTCATACGCATTTCGGACGAAACAGACGGCAAAGCCTTGTTCCACATGCGCGGGTTCAACGTTGACCTGAGTCAGCTCCAGAAACTGATTGAAACCGAATGGGCAATGCCCGGTCTGGGCGATGCCGGTGCACATGTTAGTCAGATGATTGACTCCGGCTGGTCAACATTCATTCTCTCGCACTGGCATCGGGACAGTGGCGTTTATTCGATTCAAGAAGCCGTGCGTAGAATTACTGCCGTGCCAGCCAACGTACTCGGTTTAAGTGACCGTGGCGTTCTAGCGGAAGGCAAGAAAGCCGACATTAACGTCTTCGATATTGCCAAACTTGAAGAGCGAATGCCGGAAATCGTGCATGATTTTCCTTTTGGTGCGCCGCGATTTATTCAGCGTGCTGCCGGATATCATGCAACTGTCTGCAACGGACAGGTTGTACTTCGTGACGATGAGTTGACTGGCGATTGTGCTGGTCGAGTGTTGCGGAATTCGGCGTAATTGCTTGAATTCGCCAACTCACCTGGAGAAGAGATAGGCACCGTAAACGACAACTAGACATCAGTCACAAATCGTTGCAAGTGAGCCCCACATATTCGTGTGGGGCTTTTTATTTGTACTCGCGAAATCCGCACAATATGACATATGACGACTACAAAGCCGAATCTCATATTCATATTCGCAGATCAAATGCGCGGCGATTGCTTAGGCGCTGTCGGAGGGGAAGCGCTTACACCAAACCTTGATCGACTTGCAGCGCAGGGGATTCTGTTCAACAGGTGTATGTCAAACTCGCCGTTGTGTGTCCCTGCTCGAACATGCCTAATGACCGGACAGTTGGTTCGGGAGAACGGGATTTGGAGTAATCGCAGCGGCGCTGACCCTTTAGGTCCGAGCCATGTTCGCAACATCCGAGATGCTGGTTACCACACAGCGGTCATTGGTAAGACGCATCTTTGGCGACACAGTGCAGGTGGGAAACCAGGTGTGCACGTGAAAGAGATGCAACATGTGCTAAATCAATGGGGGTTTGACGATTGCCTCGAACTTAACGATCCGATTGAAACGGCATGGATGGATTGCCACTACACAGATCATCTTGCTGCAAATGGGTGGCTCGATATGCATCGTAAGTTCATTCGAGCGTGGTTTGCAGAAATGCGCAGTGGCAACATGACGCCCTGGGGACAAGAGCCTTCACCGGTACCTCCTGGCGAAGACGAGGATTCCTTCATTGGACAGAAGGCGGTTGAATGGATCGAGAGTTATGCTGATTCGAAACCGTTTTATCTGCAAATCCAGTTTACTGGTCCTCATGACCCGTACGATGGTCCGACACGGTATCGCGAAATGTACGCGATCGACGAGCTGGACGCGGGCGAACTTCAATTGGAGGAACCCCCGAGCCGCGGACTCGAACGCTTTCGTAATCGCTCCCCATCCGTAGCTCGCGCGACCCGATTTCAACGCCAAAGATGGCGTGCTTGGTATTTCGCGAACGTCACATTGATCGACGAATGGATTGGTCATGTCGTCAGCGCGCTAGATCGGGAAGGTCACTTAGACAATACTTGGATCATCTTTAATTCAGATCATGGCGAAATGCTAGGTGACCATGGTCTACAAGGAAAAGCCGTGTTCTATGAGGAAGCGATGCATGTGCCGTGTCTGATCAGCCCACCTGGCTTTGCTCGCTCGTTAAAGAGCGATGCACTCATCGAACAGATCGATTTACCCGCGACGATGTTGGCGTTGACCGATGCGTCGCCTCTTACTGATAGTCTCGGGAAATCTCTTCTACCATATCTTGAGTGTGAGGAGGACGACCCGTCGATCCATCGAGGTAAGTCAGCCGTGCTTAGCGAGTTGTTTGGTCAAACAGCGATCACAACTGAACGTTTCACGTTGTCGATGCGTATCGAAGACCAGAAACCAGACCTTCTGTTCGATCGAAATGAGGACGTTGGTGAGACGCGGAACTTCGTTGATCACTCAGACTATCAAGACGATGTGAATCAAATGATCGACACCTATGTACGCCCGTTTGAAGAACGAACGAACGCGGCATTGCTCGCGGAATATCGAGAGTACGTTGAGACAACTGGGAGTATCAACTAAAACGTGAAAGTACCGCTCTTATACGGCAAGAAGACACTCGAGGTTGAGCTTCCAGATAGCCTCGATGTCACCGTGATCCGGAAACCAGATATGCCGCTGGTTGCGGACCCATACCGTGCGACGGTGGGTTGTTTGGAAAGCGTGGTAGAGCGCGCACTTGGTTGTCGAACCGCATGTATCTTGGTTTGCGATGTCACCAGGCCCGTACCCAATAGCTTGTTTCTACGGTCCTTGATTGAGCAGCTAATGACTGCGGGTATCGATCGCAAGAACATCACGATTCTGATCGCAACCGGTCTTCACCGACCGAATGAAGGCGACGAGCTTGCTTCGCTCATCGGGGACGATTGGGTTCTCGACAACATTCGAATCGTCAACCACGTTGCACGAAATGATGAAGAGCATGTTGATCTTGGTGTCACACGTTCTGGTACGCCCGTGAAGCTGGATCGGCGTTTCCTCGACGCCGACTTTAAGGTCGCTACGGGATTAGTTGAACCTCACTTCATGGCCGGCTGGTCAGGTGGACGGAAAGTCATTGTGCCAGGCGTCGCGCATGCCGACACCATTCGAACGCTACACAGCGCACGATTCATTGAAGATCCGCTTACCCGAGAATGCAATCTGGAAGGAAATCCTTTGCACGATGAACAGCTTGAAATCGTCGCGATGGTGCGTGATCGATGTCAATCAGGTATCTACGCGCTAAATACAGTTATCGATGAAGCTCGCCAATTGGCGTTTGTGAACTTCGGTGAGATCGAGAGTAGTCACGCCGAGGCAGCACATTTTGCCGATAAGTACTGCGTTGTTGATGTCGGAAAGAGATTTGATGTGGTCGTGACGTCAGCCGCCGGTTTTCCGCTAGACCTCACTTACTATCAAGCGATAAAAGGGTTTGTGACGCCGTTGGACATTCTTAAGAGCGATGCGACACTTGTCGTCGCGAGTGAATGTGCGGAGGGAATAGGTTCGGAGAGTTTTCGAAAGTCGCAACGATTACTGTTGCAGGAAGGTCCGAACACGTTTTTGCGTCGAATCGAAAAGAAGCGGCTTGCGGATATCGACGAGTGGGAAACCGAAATGCAGTTGAAAGCAACTCGTGCTACGCGAGTACAGCTATATAGTGAAGGATTGCGAGGAATAGACCGCGAGTTAACGGGTGTTGAGATGGTTGATTCTCTACAGGAAGCCGTTGATGCGAGCATCTCACGAACGGTGGACCCAAGCGTAGCCATCATTCCCGAAGGACCCTATGTTGTACCGCGTTACGCGGCATAAGTTAAGGAGCTAATGTGTCGAAGGCATTCCCCGACATTCGAGTATTAGATTGTTCGAGCCGGCTTTCTGGCGCGTGGGCGGCTCGATTGTTTGGTGACTTTGGGGCTGATGTCATCCTTGTAGAACCAGAAGCAGGTCACGCGTTACGTCATGAAGCGCCTTTCACTGAAGAAGGCGAGTCACTGCTACACGCTTACGCGAACTGGAACAAACGCTCAGTTATGGCGTCAGACCACCACCTGGATGAACTGGTGGAATCCGCAGATGTCGTGGTGACGACAACCGTTGATTTGCCTAAGTGTCTCGAGTCATGTCGAGAGGACGTGATTCACCTTTCGATCACGCCTCATGGGTTAACGGGACCACTAGCACACGTCCCAGGCAACAATCTCACAGCATGTGCACGCGTGGGTTGGAGTGCGATCAATGCATGCGAGAACGAACCGCCCCTGCAGCTTCCTCACAATCAGACAGGTTACATCGCAGGCGTTGCGGGATTCGTGAGCGCGGCTGCTGCACTGTACCGCCGAAGCGTCCAAGGCGGCGGTGAACGATGTGATGTCAGTGAGATGGAAGCGATGTCAAACACGTGTGCGCCGTGGGCACAAGTCGGCATATTCGTCGGTGGTAATCGCATGGCACACGGTCCCAACGGTCGACGTGAACGTGGGCGCCCAGGTCCACTGTGGCAGTGTAAGAACGGTGCTATCAACTTCGGATACGGCGACTGGAAAGAGTGGACCAGCGCGTTCGAATTTCTGGGACGTCCAGACATAGCACACGATCCAAACTTCATCCCTTCTTGGGGAAGACATCAAAAAGACACGCGACCTGTGCGGGCGGGACTTGCTGATGCAGTTTCCACTATGGATAAGTGGCATGTGTTCCACGGTTTAGCGGAACGGCGATGTATTTCAGGCGTCGTTCAGAACGCTCAAGAACTCGCAGAGAGCGAGCATCTCCACGCACGCGACTTCATTATTGAAACCGAAGTGGGTGACAAAGCACTGAGCACAACTGGTCCCTTCGGCAAACTCTCGTCCACGCCATGGACGTATTCGCGTCGAGCGCCGAAACTTGCCGAACATAGCCGCACGATCGAAAAGCCTATCTCGAGATCTGTAACCTCTCCGCCAGAAGGTAAACGCCAGTTACCACTGAAGGGCGTGCGCGTTCTTACGTTCACACAAGCGTGGTCGGGTACATTTGGTACTCAATTGCTGTCTCTGCTTGGTGCTGACGTCATTCAGATCGAGTCTCGACAGCGACCTGACGTGTGGCGAGGTGCTGGTGCGCCTGTGCCGCCGACCTTACGTGATCTTGGCATTGAACAAAACCCGCTCAATACGAATGGGATGTACAACACTGTGAACCTAAACAAACGAGCGATCACGTTAGATATGGCGGATCCCCAAGGGAAGGCGATGTTCTGGGAGCTCGTACCGAAGTTTGACGTACTCTGTGACAACTTCTCGCCACATGTGATGAGTAACTGGGGTGTTACGCTTGAGTCGTTGCGTGAGAAACGACCGGACATTATTTTTGCGTCGCTTTCAGGTTACGGTCGAACGGGTCCGCTTGCGGAGTATCCCGCGAATGGTGCGACGACCGAACCGATGGCTGGATTGGCGGCAATGCATGGCTACAAGGGAGATGTAGCGCAGAACACCGGCGGATTGATTCCTGATCCAATCACGGGGTACTACTTTGCGGCGACAATTCTCGCCGCGCTCAATCATCGAAACACTACAGGTGAAGGTCAACGTATCGATGTTTCGATGATCGAAGCGGTGGCCGCACAGTGCGGCGATGCGATCTTAGAGTATTCGGCGACAGGTGAAATCCGAGGACCCTCTGGTAATCAACATCCGCTATATGCACCTCATAACGTCTATCTCACAGCCGATGAGGAATGGATCGCCATCTCCGCCGAAAGCGATGAAGCGTTTTCAGCATTTTCGAGAGTGAGTGGAATTCATGATGAAAGATTCGCCACTGCCGTATCTCGCAAAGAGCTCGAAGCGGACGTCGATGCTGCGATCAGTGCTTGGACGAGTGGCTTGAATCTTGACGACGTATGTGATGCACTTGAACGTACGGGTGTGACATTTAGCCCAGTCTGTGAATTTGAGTCAGTCTATCGTGCACCCAGTGAGCAATACGCTGAGCGGGGATATCTGGTGCCGATTGAGCACCCTGAGTGTGGCACCCATTACTACCCTCTCAATCCGTGGATTTACGCCAATACGGACCGTGGGTCCATTACTCATTCGCCGTGTTTCGGACAGCATTCGAAGGAAGTCTTCGCTAATGAATTAGGTCTTAGCGACGCGCAATACGACGAGCTTGAGACGAGAGGCGTGACCGGTACAACGAAGATCTAGCAACTAGGCATGCCAACGTTCCTTATGTTACCGCCGGTAGACGTAGAGCAACGCACGTGGGCGAAGCGACTTCAAGCAGATTGTCCTGAATTCGATGTCAAGGTCATTGAGGACGAAGGCGAACTAGCTCAAGTATTAAGTTCTGCCGATGCCGGATATGGCTGGGTGCCGCCAGACGCGTTACCTTACGCGAAAAATCTGAGATGGCTTCAAAACCCAATGGCTGGTCCGCCACCGGATTACTACTACCAAGCGCTCGTCGAACATCCTGTGGTTGTCACCAACCCGAGAGGTATTTACTCCGACCACATTGCACATCACATCTTGATGTATATGCTGGCTTTATCGAGAGGTTTACCGTACTACTTGGATGCCCAACGGCAGAACCGTTGGGACCGGAATGCGAGGCGACGAGGCTATGTTGACATCGCAGATAGCACGGTTTTGATCAATGGTGTTGGTGGTATTGGGGCGGAGGCGGGAAGGCTTTGTTTGTCTTTGGGTGCGACGGTAATAGGAATTGATCCGCGCGGTGAAGAGTTGGTTGAGTTTGAGGTTTTACACCCTGATGCACTGGATGGCGTATTACCTAGTGCCGACTTTATCGTGACTACGGTACCACATACGCCTGAAACAGAATTCATGTGGCATAGAAGCCGTTTCGCCGCCATGAAGACAACGGCCTACTTCATCAACGTAGGTCGAGGCATGACCGCGAAGCTGGACGATCTGGTTGATGCGCTTCAGAAGCAAGAAATCGCCGGTGCAGGATTAGACGTGTTCGAGATCGAGCCTCTACCCGAAGATCATCCCCTTTGGAAATGTGAGAACGTAATCATTACACCTCACGTTGCAGTGGCGGATGCTGTCAACATCAGCGAGCGACGCTATGAGTTATTGCTAGATAACGCTCGTCGCTTCGTCGCGAATGAGCCGTTGCGAAATGTCGTGAATAAAGCGCTACGTTATTAGAATGGGAGCTATGGAAGCACGTAACCAGTATGTACCCACTCAAGTACGCTATCTTGCGCCGAGCTGGGGTGAAACGAACGAACTACCGCGGATTTTCGATCGCGACTCGCGACGCGCAAATACCGAGAAGGTTGATGTACTCGTGCGCGACGCTCGAGCGGTCGCCGATGAAATCAGCTTGGACTTCAACGGCTTCGAGTTGTTCGAATATCGGTCGCCCATTTCGGATTTTGGCGACACTAAGGCGGTAAGCGAGGTTTACCGACCGGCGGTTGCCGAGTTTGTGCGCAAAATAACCGGTGCTAGCGAGGTACTCATAACCAACCACTTGATTCGGACCGAAGACAAGAGTGACTTCAACAAGGCGTATGCGCGTTTCGTGCATTGCGATTACAGTTTGAAAACCGCTCGTTCGGCTTCGCTGAATCTTCTGAAGAACCGTAGTCTGGATGTGGACGCATACGAGGATGCTCAATTCGCGTGGTTCAATACTTGGCAACCATTCGACCATCCCGTACAAGAAAATCCGTTAGCCGTACTCGATGCGTCAACGATTCATGAAGGCGACATTGTGGATTACGTATATGGTGGTACGGGTAAATCAAGCAAGAGTTCGATGCCTCTCCGTCGCGAACGGCATCAGTTTTATTACTATAAAAATATGCGACCGGATGAGGTATTGCTCATCAAACAACTCGATACAAGAAAAGGTCGTGCGGGTGTATCCCCTCATACTTCGTTTATCGATCCGACTTCACCAAGCGACGCTCTACCTCGCCGCAGCATCGGAGTCCGCATGATGGCCGTCTTTGAATAGAAAAGCCATTGTCGTGGAATTTGCAGTCGAGTAAGTCGATAAATCTAGATCGGTTCCTTGTGGACTTTCCAGGCTAGTTCGGCTGGCCACTTACGAGCCCAATCCACAGAAGCAAATGAAAACGGGGACGTCGCGTCTTCCGGCGCAGGTAGTTCGAAAAGCGCGTCGATCACAAACCCAGATTCTCGGAACAAGCTGATCCATTCGCTGGGTGTCAAGTGATACTCCACACCATCACTGCCATCTTCACTCCACTTGGTTCGATACGCATCGAAATACGATCGTTGTAACGTCTCTGTCCACTTTCCATCTGGTTCGTCTAAACCGTTGTCTGCCATAAAGGAGACCATGTGATCTGTGTAGATCACAAGGCTGGCGTTTGGTTTTAATACACGAGAGACTTCTGGAATCCACTGATACGGATCTGCCCAAAGCGCAGCACCGTACTCTGAAATAGCGAAATCGAACGTTTGAGATGTAAATGGCAGTTTTTCACCGAATCCTTGAACGAGAGAGATTTCTATTTGATGACGTTTACTCAACTGAACAGCCGTCTCGATTTGATTATCGGTTGGTTCAAGCCCAACGGCTGTCGCACCACGATCTGTCATCCATTTGAGAATGTAGCCCGTTCCGCATCCGACGTCCAGGCAGTATTTACCTTGAAGGTCCGTCGGCAGCAACTCCAATTCATCATCCGATCGACTCCACAGTCCCCATGTCGGTTCGTTCTTTTGCCAGTTTTGTTCGCCGAGCTGACGGAACCAAATTGCTGACTGTTGCCACTTGGCACGATTTAGACGTTGAGATTCCGTGAGCTGGCGTTCGTTGTCCATCTTGAGGGAGCTTTACTGCTTAATTTCGAAAACTGCTTCTGAGTAATCCAGTAATAGTGTGGGAAAACGGCGAGCTGAATCCCCTGATTATTCTCTGAATGTAAGGGGAGAAAGCTTCTGTCGAATTGGTAGTAATACTAGGTTACGGTGACGGTAATCCGCTTCCCTAGCCTACGCAATACCGAATCTATTGTTGAAGTTTGCGTCGCATGGTCTGGATTCAGTATGCGACTTAACTCGTTTTCGGCAAGGTCGAAGTTACGAGCTAGTTGACGTTGTGACAAACCCGCCGATGTGGCGAAGATTCTCGAATCACTTGGATTCAAAGAGGTTAGGCAAAAAGAATCTCACAAGCGATATCGTCACCCAGATGGTCGGAGCACAACTCTTCCCATTCGCCGTGGACGTGACGTTTCTCCCATTGTTCTCCGACTAATCCGTCGTGACATTGATAGTTCTGTCGAGGATTTTGGAGCTAGGCGCTAGCTAAACAGCAACAGGTATTCACAAATGCTGGCCACGACCGTACTTTATTAAAGCTAAATAAAGACACGGAATATTCCGATACTAAAGTCCTACGTACATCGAAAAACGTTGTTCACAATTTGATCCATGCAGGAGCTGCGTCAAACGTCTAGTTGATGTAGGGTCAGGAACGCGTCTTTAGCACACACCGTCGCGTATGGTCGAAGCGAACAGTTCACATAGATGATCCACACGGATCAATCGATCAGGTCTCTTGAAGAAAACTCAATAGTCGCTAAGAGAATCAGATCTGGAGTTGAACAATCGAACGACTGTACCAGCTGAACTAGGATTGGTTCGGACTGACTCAACCGTTCCGTCTTCTCCTGACATGGCGAGATAAGCCTTCATACGCATACTTGAAAGTGGGTGAAGTTCACCAGCGCCGAATGGCCACACCCCCTCATCCGCCTTTATGTTCCCGCAAATCGTACGGGCATGCGGTGAGAGTTTTTGCCAAATTTCGTGAGGCATCGTGCGTTGAAAATGTTTGCCGGGTCGCGAATTAGCAGAATACTCAACACTCGGTAAAGCTCGGATTTCATTCGAGAGGTTTGGTGTTGCACCGTGCCAACAACGAGTGTCTCTGAAAATAGCACTTCCCGCGGGTGCACCAACGAGTGTTGACAGCCGCATCCACTCCGGTTCATCGTAGATCGACGGTGGAGGGGAGAGATTTGTATGTGTGCCTGGAATCTGACGGATCGGACCGTTTTCCCACGTTAGATCTGTCATTGTGAAATTAACCGTGACACCTGTATTAGCGACATCCATAACCCGACGTTGTGATTTGAAGTCGAGATCCTTAAATTCCTTATTCGCGTCAAGATTTAAGCGGTTCAATCTCAGCACACGTTTGAGCCGTGCTTCGCCATCTTGCTGCTCATCAAGTCCGTCGGTGTGTAGATGCTGGTATTCGATCGCGCCAGGTAGACTAAGGTCGCCCCCGCCGCCCCAAACAGAGTAGTCGGACGATCCGAAAATCTCACACAGAATTGGCGTTGTTGTCGGCATGTCGATGATGTCAGCCCATGCCGGTTCGTGCATCATTTGACGTGATGCGGAGCAAGTGCCGTAGCAATACCGATGGGGTAGTCGCCCGGTTTCCTGAACGTACTTTCGTTCATTGTCGTGCGGTTTCGACAAGATCGTTCTTAGGTTCCTTTCACACGCTTCACGCATCGCTGTCAAATGCTCTAGGTTGAGTGCGTCCTTGACGACTACAAATCCGTCACGGTGGAAGATGGTGGCAGCTCGTTGGATTTCGGACGGTTCACAGATCTCAAGCCCACGGATGCCGTTGTTTTCGCGTAGGTGTTGCCTCAGAGCTAGCACTTCCGGATGGTTTCGAACGCGCTGAGACGGCGCTCTCGGATCCGGTTCGCCGTAGTCTAGGTCCCCTGTCACGAAATCGCCGGATTCGTCAACATGCTCATTCGGAGGGAGGTTCTCATCCCAACCTACTTTCGTGGGACCAGACACCCGTAATGACGCGAGTTCATGCGCTATTGTCATAGTGTCACGATTTACGAGAGAATTCGATTCATTCGTAGAGCAAGTTTAATCCGCACACCCCAAATTTTGGTCTAAACCAATACAAGCAGTGATCGAAAAAAAGGGCAGGGGAAACTCCCTGCCCTTTTTGTGTCTTCGTCGGCGCGGTGTATGGCTTAAAGCGCTAATGCCCTCACTGCGCCGAATCGTCGACTTAGCGCTCGAAGCTTCGCAAGACCTCGCCCGGGTGATTACCGGTGTGTTCGTCATCTCGCAAGATAACTTGACCATTGCAAACCGTCGCGTCGTAGCCTTCAGCGCGTTGGATGAAACGCGGTGCGTTACCCGGGAAGTCGTGCACTAATTCGGGCTGACGCTCTTCTAGTTTCTCCATATTGATGACGTTTACGTCAGCGCGTTTTCCGGTACTCAACGTACCGCGATCGCGCAATCCGAGGACACGAGCTGGTTCACCGCTAATACGACGAACAGCTTCCTGCAATGAATAGACACCCTTATCTCTATGCCAGTGAGATAGTACGAACGTTGACCAACCGGAATCGATCATCTGGCTCACATGAGCACCGGCGTCGCCGAGACCCGGCATCGCCCACTCCGTAGTGATCATAGCTTCGAGTTTTTCGAGATTTACGTTGAACGAACGGACGTGAAACTGTGCTTTACCATCGGTTTCAAGCATGTAACGAAGCCAAGTCTCGGCGGGATGTTCACCCGCTGCCTCGGCCATGTCATACAAACTCTCATAACGAGACTGCGTGTACTTCGGTCGTAGTGCATCGCCCATGTAATACTGTCGCTTAAGCGGTCGCATCATTTCGTCGTGGTGCGGATGGTTCTTAATTTCGTCGACCAACTCTTTGCGGAATTCCGCATCTTTTATCGCTTCCAGTCTTCCTTCGAGCGTTTCGATCTCACGGAGCTTGTTCCATGCTGGTGTTCGGAAGTACAGATTGTGTGCGAGTCCAACGACGCCACCGCCGCTACGAGGAACCGTAACTGCGGTCACATCAAGTCCTTTCTTACGCATTGCAGAAACTCGCTCATCGAAGATGGCACCGTGCTCCGCGATCGCACTGAAGAGCACGGGTCCGGTTCTTGCCTCAGCTTCAAGCAAGTCAATTTCATTTTCCAAGTCACCAAAGTGCGGTACGACTTGCATAAGCCCACCGTTATCGCCTACCGCTTTGGCGATCGCTAAGAGCTCTTCGCGACTCGCGAATGTGCCCGGAATTGGTCGACGATCAGGCAGCGTATGACCAGGGTGTCGGTTGACGGAAAAGCCGATCGCGCCTTCTTTTACCGATTGCCCTGCTAGCGCAGCAATCTGCTCGATTTCTTCTGGCGTCGCCTGTTCTTCGATAGCACGTTCGCCCATAACGTAAGTGCGTGTAGCGCTATGCCCGACCAAGCCGGTGATGTTGATCATGGGACCGAGTCTTTCAAGACTGTCCAGATAACCCCCATACGTTTCCCAATCCCAGGGCAGACCCGTCAGAATCGCGTATTTCGGGATGTCCTCGACGGTTTCCATCATCCCCGCCAGAAACTCTTGGTCCTCTTTCTTACAGGGAGCGAAAGTCACGCCACAGTTCCCTAGTAGCGCGGTTGTGACGCCATGCCATGACACGGACGTAAGTTTTCGATCCCAGCCTGCTTGAGCGTCCAAATGGGTATGGAGATCAACAAATCCTGGGGTTACTGCGCGACCCTCTGCGGAGATCTC
>JAPOVY010000113.1 GCA_026707905.1 Gammaproteobacteria bacterium
CAGCGTTCGCCGGTTGAACATGTGACGTGAGCACCTTTCGCGTGAATTGCGCGTCGCCACATTCGAGAACAACATCGGTAAAGGTACCACCGATATCGATTGCTAGTCTATTTCTCAAAATAAAGGTGGTGGTGGTTGCTACAACCTGGATTAAAAGGCGCGCCACACGCAGCACAACGCTCGGGATGCGCTAAATACGCGCTTATAGTGGATTGGTTTCCGCAGACACCACAGAAGACTGCCAATACGTCGAAATCTCTTTGTGGCCAGACCGCAGCGTCGTGGTCGGCAAGTTCTGCATGACACTCAATGCACGCATACCATTCGCCGCAACAATGGTGACGGATCGCTATAACGTCAAGCTCTGATCGATAGTGCACGCACCCGGTCTTCTGGTCTACCCGGATACCGTTTATATCGACTCCGAAAGACCGAACGACATGCTGCGTCATAAAGCCGAGCTGTAGATGTGTCGGGTTAATCGGGTGCGAAAAATGGAGGCTGGGGTCGGAATCGAACCGGCGTAAACAGAGTTGCAGTCTGCAGCATGGCCACTCTGCCACCCAGCCCGTTTGCCGCAATAAAAGAGCGCGCCAATCATAGCAAAGACGATTTTCTTTGACCTATTCACGTGTCGGTGAGAGATCCGGCCACGCAGCTCTTAACAACACGATCATCGACCATATAGTCATAAAAGTCGCTGCATATAGCAGGGCAACGCCAGCGATTACAAGCGGTAAACCAATGTCTACAGGATTACACAATAAAACGAAGATCGCGAACATCTGAATCGCTGTCTTCACCTTGCCTACCAACGTAACGTTGACGACCGAACGACGATTCATCTCCGCCATCCATTCCCGCAACGCGGACACAAAGAGTTCTCGAGCACAAATCACAATCGCCGGAAGCGTTATCCAAATCGATGCAAATGTACCAACGAGCAATACAAGAGCCGTGATGACAATCAGCTTGTCGGCGACTGGATCCAAGAATGCGCCAAATCGTGAATGCAAATTCCAACGACGAGCGATAAAACCATCTAGCCAATCGGTTGCGGCAGCGAATCCAAACAAAAGTCCGGCAACCCAGTGCCATTCCTCGGTCAAAACGTAGACGAGTACGAATAAAGGGATACATGCAATGCGGAAGAGCGTCAGTGCATTTGGGATGTAACTGACCATCGAACTACCCATCGTAAAAATCACCATAAATCCGGAGAACAAGATTTGCGGGAAGACCGGTTGCCTTCCTTCGCCTCTTCACCGAACCCAGTTTCTGAATAAACGACGGCTCGACGCGACTAATCGGTTCGTTTTTACGCGCGAATTTGATTCCTTCGACGTCGTCCATTTCATTCCAATGTTGCCGATCAACGATAGCCTGTTCAAGAGGAGCGCATACGCTGGAATTCATGATGTCTCACCTATTATTGCGATATGAGATTCATGCGCTCATCACGACGAATATGCTTGAAACTCTATCGAAAACAAAAACTCTAATCCGCTGTATTACGACAGCAACTGTGCTGTTCGCGGTTGTTTCTTGTTCCCAACTTCCGTACGTTAACTGCGATCCCCATAGTTGGTACGGACTAGGCGTTAGAGACGGTTTGCGTGGCACATCGCCGCGAGCCGCCATCGAATACGAACGAACTTGCGATCACCAATCGACGGTATTTGACCGACCTGCTTACGAAGCCGGACTGAAGGAAGGTAATGCTCAATACTGTACTGGCCAGAACGGGTTTCATTTAGGTTTAAGTGGGGTTGAGACTGAGAATGTTTGTGTAGACGAACATGCGGTCACATTCAAAGCCGGACTGAGGACAGGCCGCAAATTGCGTAAGGCGGTCTTGGATCTAGATCCATCTAACTTCCCGATAAAACATGATCTAGGTGGTTTTACGATCGCGTCGTCATCGTCTTACACCACACTGCAGGTAGCGTTGGCTGATCGAGGTCTCGATGAGGATCCGCGTGGCGAGTGGGTCCCTGTAATGCTCAAGTCTCGCCATCCGAGAGGTAATGACGAACGAATTAAGCGTTCGATTAGAGCGGCGGACCTTATCGCACGATGTGAAAAAGCAAAACAGAACGCCGAAGAGAAAGGTTTTTACTCAGATGTCAACTGTACTGGCCTTTGAATTTCTCGATCAAACTAACTCAACTAGACCTGTAAGCAGCCAAATCCTCGTTACTATTGATCGATCTTGATATAGGTTGAGAAACTTTGGCATTCGATCCGGTCGATACGACGACACTATCGGTTATCTACGGTATGGACGGTTAACGGCGGAGCCATCTAGCCATCGTGAAAAATGCCATAAATCTCCTGGGCTAACTTCGTACTAATCCCAGGGACCTTCTCAAGCTCTTCTGCAGAAGCCCCCTTTATCGCTGCGACAGATCCAAAATGCGTCAACAATTCGCGTTTACGCTTCGGACCCACACCTTCGATCTCGTCGATCTCTGATCGTCGTCGTTGCTTCTGTCGGCGATTTCTATGACCAGTGATTGCGAATCGATGTGCCTCATCACGAAGCTGCTGTAAGAGATGTAGGGCCGCGCTGTTAGGTGGGAGCTCCAATTTGGTGTTGCCTGCTATCCAGACGGTGTCGTATTCTGGGCGACGACCTTCACCTTTGGAGATCCCTAGTACCATGATCGAGTCAATCTGTAGCTCTGCCAAGACTTCTAGAACACGATTCAGTTGTCCACGACCGCCATCGATAAGCAGGATATCGGGCAGATTTGCTTCGTTCGACTTCAAACGAGTGTAATGCCGCTCAACGGCTTCAGCCATCGCCGCATAGTCGTCCCCGCCTACACGCGCTTTGATGTTGAACCGTCTGTAATCGGAGGAAACAGGACCTTCATTGTCGAACACCACACAAGAGGCAACCGTCGCTTCACCTTGGGAGTGGCTAATGTCGAAGCACTCCATCCGCTGCGGGACTTCGTCGAGCTCCAGTACGTCCTGCAGTTCAGCATAACGTTCGAACACGTTTTTCCGCTTCGCCATATACGTACTTAGCGCTAGCGCACTGTTTTCGCGAATGAGCTTGAGCCATCGGGCTCGTTGTGTGATGCCGTGCGAACTCAGCACTATCCGGTGATGTGCGAGGTCAGTCAACGCTTGTTCTACCGTGTGTTCATCTTCAATTGGAATCGACGTTAGAACCTCCCGCGGCAGATCGCGCGTCACACCGCCGAAGTAGTACTGTGCGAGGAAAGCAGCGAGCATTTCATGGTCGTCCTGACTCAACTCGTTTCGCGGATACCACGTGCGATGACCAAGCATCCGACCATCGCGGATAAACATGCCCTGGACGCAGACATATCGACCGCTCGACGCAATCCCAAAGACATCCGCGCTTCCCGTACTCGTCTCCACGTATTGAGATTGTTGTACACGCACCAAATCCCTGATCTGATCCCGTAACTTCGCCGCGCGTTCAAACTCTAGTTCGGCCGAAGCTTTGTTCATTTCTTCTTTAAATTCGTTAAGAAGATCCTCGCTCTTCCCTCGTAAAAACATTTCAGCTAGACGTAAATCCGCTTGGTATTCCACCTTGTCCACATCCATGACACAAGAACCGCTGCAACGGTTGATTTGATATTGCAAGCAAGGTCGTGTTCGATTCTTAAAGAACGTGTCATCGCACGTCCGAAGTTTGAAGAGTTTCTGCAGAATCTGAATGGTGTCCCGGGTCGCTTTTGCGCTAGGGTACGGTCCGAAATACTCTCCCTTGTGGCGCTTTGCACCTCGGTGAAGACTGATGCGCGGATAGTCGTGGTCACTAAACAAAATGAATGGATACGACTTGTCGTCTCGCAAAATGACGTTGTACGGTGGGCGTTCGCTCTTGATAAACGTCTGTTCGAGAATCAATGCCTCAACTTCGCTCTGTAGAGCAGTGACCTGAACATCGCACGTCTTATTCATTAGCGCGATGGTCTTGGTAGCTAGACCTCCTGATCGGAAATAGCTAGAAACTCGAGCCTTCAGGTTTCGCGCTTTACCAACGTAGAGGACTTTTCCGTTGGCGTCGAGCATACGGTATACACCGCACTTGGTCGGTAGCGACTGCAGCATCGACTCATAGTCGAAGCTCCGGTCGGGTGCGTCGTCGACCATCGAAGCGCTTACTGGAAAGCTTGGATACCCGTGATCGCTCGACCCAGAATCAGTGCATGAATGTCGTGTGTACCTTCATATGTATTTACAGTCTCTAAGTTCATGACATGCCGAATCACGTGGTACTCATCTGAGATACCGTTACCACCATGCATATCGCGAGCAACGCGCGCCGCATCCAACGCTTTTCCGCAATTATTGCGTTTCATAATCGAAATCGCTTCAACCGGGCAGTTGCCCTCGTCCATGAGGCGACCGATGCGAAGCGCACCTTGTAGACCGAGCGCGATGTCCGTCTGCATGTCGGCGAGCTTTTTCTGAATGAGTTGATTTGCAGCAAGTGGTCGACCGAATTGCGTTCTATCAAGCGTATATTGCCGCGCCGCTTGTAAGCAAAACTCCGCGGCTCCCATTGAACCCCACGCAATCCCATACCTTGCGCGGTTCAAGCACCCAAACGGACCTGCAAGTCCTCGGACGGTCGGGAACATTGCGTCCTTTGGCACATGTACGTCGTCGAGTACGATCTGTCCCGTCACAGAACTGCGGAGACTCATTTTCCCTTCAATTCGAGGTGTTGCGAAACCATCTGCGCCTCTTTCAACGACAAAGCCTCGGATGTCGCCATCTAGTTTCGCCCAAATAATCGCAACGTCGGCGATAGGCGCATTGGTAATCCATGTCTTTGAACCGTTCAATACATAGTAGTCGCCGGCGTCAATCGCGACGGTCGTCATGCTCCCTGGGTCTGATCCGTGATCAGGTTCTGTAAGACCAAAACAACCGACCCATTCACCTGTCGCCAATTTCGGTAGGTACCGTTGTCGCTGTTCTTCTGTTCCGTATTCGTTAATCGGATGCATCACTAATGACGATTGT